>JBKJOY010000355.1:0-10508 GCA_046595415.1 Thermomonas sp. | reverse complement strand
GTGCGCTGCGCGGATCCGGAGTAGACGGGTTGGCAGCGATGCGACCCTGGCGCGTCCATGCCAATGGCTGGCTATGGCGTCCGTTGCTGGAGATGCCGCGCGACGCGCTGCGCGAATACGCGGCTACGCACGGCCTGACGTGGATCGAGGACCCCAGCAATACCGATGCCAGCCTCGATCGCAATTTCCTGCGCACCCAGCTGATGCCCCTGTTGCGCACGCGCTGGCCGCACGCAGGTGCGTCGTTTGCACGTAGCGCCGCGTTGAGCGCCGAAGCAGCCGAGCTGCTGGATGCCAACGACGACATCGCACTCAACGACGTGCGAGGTACCGATGGCACGTTGGTTGTCGAAGCACTCCAGGCACTGTCCAGCGCAAGGCGTGCCCGCGTATTGCGGCGATGGGTTGCCGAGCTTGGCCTGCCGCCGTTGCCCGGCAACGGCGTCGTCTACATCGAGCGCGACTTGCTCGGTAGCGACACCGATAGCGAGGCTCGTTTCGAATGGGCCGCCAGCTTCATCCAGCAATGGCGGAGTCGCTTGCATGCGCATCCAATCCCGCAAGCATTTCCTGGTGATTGGTCCCATGACTGGGACGGCAGCGAGATCCTGCAGCTTCCCACGGCTGCAACGCTCGAACTGCGCGGGGCGACGCGCTTCGACGCTCCGCTGCGCGTGCATGCGCGACAAGGCGGCGAACGCATCATCCTGCCCGGGCGCGCACACCACCACACGCTCAAACACGTGCTTCAGGACCTCGATATTCCGCCATGGCGACGGATCGGAATGCCACTGCTGACCGATGCAGGCGGCGCATTGCAGGCCGCAGGGGACCGTGTTCTCTCCGCTGCATTCGACGCCTGGTTGCAGGCCCGCGGAGCCCAGCTGCATTGGCATCCCGCAGCTTGGTAAACTCCGCGCATGGCCCGCAAATCACCTGGTTCCATCGACCCCTCGCCCGTCGCCGCGTTCGAAACGTCGATGAACGCGCTCGAAGAGCTTGTCGCCAGGATGGAAGACGGCGAGATGTCGTTGGAGGATTCGCTGGCGGCTTACGAACGCGGCGTTGGTTTGTACCGCAGCTGCCAGCAGGCACTGGAACAAGCTGAACTGCGCGTGCGCATGCTCAGCGATCCGGCCAGTCCAGAACAAGCCAAGTCGTTCGACACTGGCGACGATGCCTGATCGCAACTTCGCGGCCTGGCGCACGCGCGTCGAAGCCGCGCTCGAGCACGCCCTGCCTTCGCCCGAACATGCGCCGCATGGCCTGCATGCGGCCATGCGCCACGCCGTGCTCAATGGTGGCAAGCGCATGCGACCCATGCTGGTGTATGCCAGCGGCACCGCAATGGGTGCGACCGAACCGGACCTGGATGCGGCCGCCGCTGCAGTCGAACTGATCCATTGCTACTCGCTGGTGCATGACGACTTGCCGGCGATGGATGACGACCGTCTGCGTCGCGGCCAGCCAACCGTGCACGTTGCTTTTGACGAAGCGACGGCGATCCTCGCCGGAGATGCGCTGCAATCGCTCGCGTTCGAAGTGCTCGCCTCGGCGCCACTGGATGCCGGGTGGCAGGTGGCGATGCTTGCAGAACTGGCCCGTGCTTCAGGCGTGGCCGGGATGTGTGGCGGGCAGGCGTTGGATATCGATGCCACGGGTACGAAAAGGGGTCAGAGTGAAGTTTCGCGTCACGATGACAGCCGAAGCGATCAACGCGGGCGCGAAATTCACTCTGACCCCTTTTCGCTTGCCGACCTCGAACACCTGCATGCGCTGAAGACCGGTGCCTTGCTGCGTACGTCGGTTCGCCTCGGAGCGCTGGCCGCCGGGGCGCATGCCTCAAGCCTCGCCGCGCTGGATCGCTATGCCAATGCGCTGGGCCTGGCGTTCCAGATCCGCGACGACCTGCTGGATGTCGAGGGTGACAGCGCCAGTCTCGGCAAGACCGCAGGCAAGGATGCGGCGCAGGACAAGGCCACATTCCCATCCCTTATCGGCATCGAGGCCAGCCGCGCGCGGCTTGGACAGCTGTCTGCGGTCATGGATGACGCGCTTGAAGCGCTCGATGTCGACACCCGTGCCCTCGCCGCGCTTGGACGACTGGCGGTCGAACGTACGCGTTGAGCCGGCACGCACCGAGACGTGCGGTCGAGACTTGCGGTAATTTGCGCAAGGGCGAAGGCCTCGCTTCGCGGCACCAATTCGCGGCACTACTTCGAACGAGGCGTGATCGGGCATGCTGGGTAAATTCGCTGAGTTCCTGATACTCCGGATTGAAGCCGTGATGTCCACCCTCGCGGTGGTGTTCATGGACGCGTGGACAGTGGTCGAACAGTCTTGGCGGCGCCCGTTGTCGCACTTGATGGTGCGGACCAAATTCATCGTGTATCCCCTGATCGCCATCGCCGCGATTGGGTGGTTGGCGTGGGACTGGACCCATGACAGGTCGCTCAATGCGGCTGAAGACGCGATTTTCGATACCGTCATCCAATGGCGGCCGGTCGAACCGAAGCCATCTGGCCGCACCGCGGTGGTGGAGATCGATGATTGCTCCATCGAGTACTACCGCGGACAAGGCGAAGGCGGTTGGCCTTGGAGCCGCCAACGCCACGCCGACCTGCTGGATGCGCTCGACCGCGCTGGCGTTCGCGCGGTGGGCTATGACGTGCTGTTCGTCGATGCTGCACAGCAAGATCCGGATGGCGACGCCGCCCTCGAGGCGATGGCCGATGCAGGCAACGGTCGTTTCCTGTTCGGCGCATCCCGACTGCATTCCAGCCTCGATACGCAGGATGGAGCGACCGCAGTCGCGGATGCACCCGGTGCATTCGCGCTCTCGCCGAATCCGGCAAGACCGGGTGCGCGCATTGCCTTGTTGCTGCCTACCGGCGCGGCAATGGCGCGCCACAGTGCCTTGGTCGACTTCAGTCGCAGCGCCGATGGCGTGTCACGCGACATCCACTTGTACAAAGCCATCGGCGACTGGGCCTTGCCGTCGTTGGCGCTGCGGCTGGCAGCCGTTGCCAGCGGCAAACCCGCGTCGTCATTCCCGGAATCCCTGCGGGTCAATTGGCGCACGAAGACGCGCCTGCCCAACATCAGCGCAGCCGACCTCATTGAAGGCGAACGCATCTGCCGCGATGCCACCGATCCGATGCCGGACCTGAAAGGCGCCGTGGTGCTGGTGGGATACAACGCCTCCGGATTGAACGATGCCAAGCCCACCCCGGTCGACCCGATGATGCCGGGCGTCGAGATCCATGCCGAGGCGGTCGAGGCTTTGCTCAACGACAGCGCGATCTGGGTGCCGCCACCTTCGGTCAAATACCTGTTGGCAGGGTTCATGGTGCTGCTCACTGGCTTCGCGTTCTGGCGTGGCGAACCACACGAAGACGTCGATGGCGTGTTCGCCGCCATCAATATCGTGCTGCTGGTGTCGGCGGTGATCGGCCTGACGTTCTTCGGCATCTTCATCGACATCTTCGCCAGCGTGGGCTTCATCAGCCTGTGCTTCGGCGCATGCCGGATGTATGCCTCGGTGCAACGCGGGCGCGCGATCGGCAACAACGATTACCGCGACGAATACGATGCCGACAAGTACCCGTGGCTGCTGATGGCACGCCTGCGCTACGTCCCGGATCCCGCGATCGCCGGCCATGCCGCGACCAAACGCAAGCGCGAGTATCGGCGGCGCCTGCGTCGCTTCCTGTATTCAGGCAGCGACGCGGTGATGATCGAGGGTATCGTGGAGCGCAAGAGCTGGCTGCACGAAATCCTGGATGACTTGATGATGCTGGTATGGACGGGGACCGATGAAGCCCATGCGCGCGCGAATGCGATGCGAGAGCTCGACGAGTTGTACCAGTGCCTGAATGAGCACACGATGGACCTCGATGACCAAGGCATGGTGCGGGTGGCGATCGCGGTCGCGATGATCGATGACAACATCGATGAGAACAATCGCGGCGAGCAGATGCGCCTGCGCGAGTTACTTGGCCAGGATCTGAACGCCAACGACGAATGGCCGCTTTCCGTCGCCAATACGTATCTCATCCCGGAACACCCCTCGAACACCGAGACTTGAAATGCGCACACTTCAACTATCATCCGCACTCTTCGTGATGCTGCTGCTCGCTGGCAATGCCACCGCCGGCGGCAAGAACCCGAAGCCGGCAGTGAAGCCCACCAAGCCCGTCGCCACGACCACCAAGCCGGCCGAACCGATTGCACAACCGGCTGTCGTGCGCAAACCAACCATCGATCTGCGTGGCGCTGCGGACATGGCCAGCGCCTCGATCGCCACGCTGAAGCGCGATACGGCGCTCACGGTCACCGGCCAGCAGGGCTTGTGGCTGCGGGTGACAACTGCGGATGGCAAGTCAGGCTTCGTCCGCGTCAATGACGTCCGCATGGCCTACGCCAGCAAGGAAACCGGCGGCAACATGAAGGCACTGTTCGCCGGAAAAGCTGGCAAGGGCCGCGTCAGCGAGACCGCCGGCGTACGCGGCCTGGACGAGAGCGACCTCAAGGCCGCGGTATTCAATCCGGCGCAGCTTGCGAAGTTGCAGTCCTATCGGGTGACTCCGAATGCGGCGGCACAGGCCGCCAGCAGCAAGGGCTGGAGTGCCACCAAGGTCGGCTATGCCACCGAATTCAAGCCCAAGCCGTCCGATGGCAAGGCGCAGTCGACGCAGGGCGAAAAGCGCGGCAGGTTGGGCGCGGCGCGTGGCTTGCTGTCGTCAGCACTGGGCGGTATCGGCGGAACCGTGCTCGGCGCCGCGGACAAGGCCTTGCCGAAATCCGAGCAGGAGATCACCGAGGAGGAGCTCGCGCTTGGTCCGGAGATCGCCGGGCGCATCCTCGGCGCTGCATCGCTATGGAAGGATGACGCAGCGCAACGCAGGGTCAACCTGATTGGGCGTTGGGAGGCTTCGCAGACCAGTCGTCCGGACCTGCCTTGGACGTTTGGCATTATCGATACTCCGGAAGTCAACGCGTTTGCCGCGCCGGGTGGTTACATCCTGGTGACGCGCGGGCTGTACCAATTGCTTGGTGACGATGCCGAGGTCGCCGCCGTGCTGGGCCACGAGATCTGCCACGTCGTCCAGCGCGATCATTACGAGGTCATCCACAAGCAGGCAATGCTGGGTGCGGGCAAGGACATCGCCATGAGTCAAGTTGGTGGTGGAGGCAACTTTGCAGCCAGCATGGCCAAGGACTATGTGGCCCAGCACGGTGCGACCGTGATGATGACCGGCCTTGATCGCGGCGCCGAATACCGTTCGGATGAGGCCTCCGCTTACTACCTCGCCCGCGCCGGCTTCAACCCATTGGCCCTGTATGCGGTGCTGCAGAAAATGACGGCACTTGGCGCGCAATCAGCGCAACTGGCGCAACTGTTCAAGACGCATCCGGCGTTGGACGACCGAATGGATCGCATCGACCGCAACGCCTACAAAGGCCTGGAGCAATACACGAGCCGCAAGTGAGGCATCGCGGCGCGCCTGCAAATCCCTGCAGCCATGCCAGCTGGCTCGCAGCAACCAGGGCACACACAAAACGGCCCGCATCATTGCTGATGCGGGCCGGGTTATTGAAATTTGCCGCCGGGTCCGACCAGATCAGCTGATCAAGCGCAGCGTCAGCGGATAGCGGTAGTGCTCGCCATTCCAGGCCTTGACCGCTGCGACCACGCTGCAGACCAGCCACATCACCGCGATCGCGCCCGCGGTGGCGAGCAACAACAGGCCAGCGGGTACCGTGACGATCAAGCCGATACCCAAGGTCAACACGGTGGCGCCCGCCAGCACGATGCCCAGCGCAACCGCTGCCAGCGAATAGAGCAGCATGCTGAGATTGAAGTTGATCGCCTCACGCGCGTGCTCGGTTGCGAACGGCGAATCGTCGCGCTTGATCAAGTAGACGATGCCTGCACCCACGATACCGGCCACACCGGCCATCCATGCGGTCATCAACGCGAGCAGCAACGCCAGCAAATGCGCTGATGCCGCCCAATGGCGCTCACTCACGCTCGGGGAAAGCGACCGGGTCTGGATCTGGGTCTGGGTCTGGCTCGTGCCTAAAGTCTGGGCTTCCATCGTTGGCTCCTCCCGGAAACGCTCCGGTCAGTACCAATAATGGGGGAACCTGCTGCTACCACAAGCCAACTCATGGCCCATTCGGCCCACTTTCAGACGAAGCCCACCGACGGGCGACCAAACGCCCGCCAGCGGCGACGAAAACTTACTTGATCAGGCGAATGGTGAACGGATAGCGGTACGCCACGCCTTCCTTGGCCTTGATGGACGCCATGATGATCAGGACCAGCGCGCCAATGCCCACTACCAACATGACTGGCACGGTCAGCAAAGCACCGAGACCCAAGGTGAAGATTGTAACGATCAACAAGATCACGAAAATCGCGGAAACGGTGATGTTGAAATTCAGGGCTTCTTTAGCCTGATCGCCCACGAAGGGCATGGTGTCTTTTTTCATCAGCCAAATAACCAGGGGACCGATAAAGAAACCCCATCCACCAAGGGCTGACGTCAGCAATCCACCCGCCAGAGCAGACAAATGGGCAAACATCGCCCACTGGCGTTCTTCTTCTCCGGGCGCACCTGCAGGCGCGGGAGGTACGGCGGTTGCTTCATCGATGTCCATCTGGTTTCCCCGGGATGACGGCACATAGCCGCAGATATCCTGTCAAACGCCGGATCTGCCGGCAACCGGCCAATTGGCCAGCGCGCGATCAGGCGGGCAGGATCAGGTCACGCATCGGCGAAGCCTGCCCACTGTCCGGGAACACGCCAATCGCAAGCGCCACATCGGTGCCGCCAAGGTAATCGCGGAGCACGCCCTTGAACAGGCTGCGCATGTCGGTGGTCGCGCGCAGGTCGCGGCCGTCATTGAGCTGGGCCTTTGCGAGGCCTGGCCAGTCCCCCGCCACGCGCCCGCTCACCTGGTTTTAGCTGGGCATGCAGCCAGCCCCTCGGATCCGCTTCGACGCGATTCAATTCATCCGCGCGTGCGCCCAGCCCAAAACGATTGACCGCGGCAGTTGCCGTGACGGTTGCAGGAAGCGTGGCCATGCACTGTCTCCGTCCTCGAATCCTGTTGATAACGCAGGACCCTAGGGGCGGTTGACTGTGATTAGCCGGTTCCGGCCACCGTCATGTCGCCCACCAGGATCGAACCGGTGCGAATGTGTGAACGTGGATCGACGTCGCTGCCGACCGCTTCGATCGCCGCGAACATCTGCTTCAGGTTGCCTGCAATCGTGATGCCATCGACCGGATACGCGATGCGCCCGTCCTCCACCCAGAAGCCGGCGGCGCCCCGTGAATAGTCGCCGGTGATCGCATTGACGCCCTGCCCCATCAATTCCGTCACCAGCAACCCGCGTCCCATGCCGCGCACCATCGAATCCAGGTCGCCGGCATTCGCGCTCACCTGCAGGTTATGCACGCCGCCCGCATTCGCGGTGCTCGCCAAGCCAAGCTTGCGCGCGGAGTAGCTTCCAAGCACATAGCGCTGCACCACGCCGTCGAGCACCAGTGCGGATTGCCTTGTCGCGACCCCCTCGGCATCGAACGATGCGGAGCGCAAACCGCGCATGAGGAAGGGCAGCTCCTCGATCCCAAACCACTCTGGAAATACCCGCGTGCCGATGCTGTCCAACAGAAACGTCGCCTTGCGATATAGCGCACCGCCCGAGACCGCACCGACATAACTGCCGATCAGCGAACGCGCCATTTCCGCGGCGAACAACACCGGCACTCTTCCGGTTGGCAATTGCCGTGGCTCCATCCGCGCCAGCGTGCGTTGCGCCGCGTGTCGGCCAATGGCCTGCGCGGATTCCAGGTCCGACGACGCCAGCGACAGGCTGTACCAGCTGTCGCGCTGCATCGCCTCGCCCTCGCCGGCAATCAGCGCGCAACTGATGCTTTGGTAGGTGCCGCGTTCACGGCCAAGGAAACCGTGCGAGTTCGCATACACGCTGAGCGATGCGTTGCTGTTGACCGACGCGCCATCGGAGTTGGCGATGCGCGCATCCAGATCGCGCCCGGCCTGCTCGCAGGCCAGCGCGATATCAATGGCTTGCGCGGCGTCGACATCCCACGGGTGCCAGCTATCGAACTCGCGCTGGGTACTGGCCATCAGCTCTGCATCAGCGAGACCCGACGCAGGATCGGCCTCGGTGAACGTCGCGATGGCGCAGGCTTGGGCGACCGTGGCCTGCAGGCTCTCCTCGCGCATGTCGGCGGTGCTGGCACTGCCCTTGCGTTGGCCGAAATACACGGTCACTGCAATCCCGCGGTCGCGCGTCGCCTCGACCGTCTCGACCTCGCCCATGCGCACGTTGACGGCCAGCCCGCTGTCCTCGTTGCAGCTGACTTCGGCTTGGCTGGCACCGCGCGCCGCGCAGCCTTCCAGTAGCCGCTGGGCGACGCCGGAGAGTCGCTCCAGTCGTGATTGGCTGTCGTCGGTTGATGCAGTGGTGATGTCCTGGATGTTCAATGCGTTACCCTATTGCGATGCGTGGACGTGACGAAGAAACCGGTGAATTCAAGGCTCCAAGCCGCAGCGCCAACCGGCGCGAGGCGCTGGACATCCTGGCCCTTGGCGAGGCGCTGGCCGCTTTGAGCGAGGCCCAACTGGCGAAATTGCCCATCCCCGAAGCGCTGATGCCGCATATCCGCGACACCCAGCGCATCCGCTCGTTTGGAGCGCGCAAGCGCCAGCAGGCGTTCCTGGCCAAGCAGATGCGCCGCGAGGACGAAGCGACTCTGGACGCCATCCGCGACGCGATGAGCAAGGATGGTGATGCCGGGCGCCGCGACACCGCGCTGTTGCACCGCGCTGAACTCTTGCGCGACGAACTTTTGGGGCAGGATGCCGACGCTGCGATGACGGCGTTGCTGGACGCGCATCCACACGCCGACCGCCAGCACTTGCGGCAACTGGTCCGCAATACGCTGGACGAGCGCAAGCGCAACAAGCCGCCGCACGCATTCCGCGAACTGTTCCGGCAGTTGCGTGACCTGCTGGCGCAGGAAGATGCCGCTCCGGCACACGAATCCGATGCCGGGTTCGACGACGCTGGCGATAGCGAAGAAGACCAGCACGACTGATCAACCGGCCTGGGTGCCGCCAACCGTCATCGCGGAAATCAGCAGCGACGGTTGACCTACGCCCACCGGGACCGACTGCCCATCCTTGCCACAGACGCCGACACCGTCATCCAGGGCGAGATCGTGGCCGATCATTGCCACCTTCATCATGGTCTCCGGCCCGTTGCCGATCAGGGTCGCGCCCTTTACCGGCGCGGTGACCTTGCCGTCCTCGATCAGGTACGCCTCGGTCGCGGAGAACACGTACTTGCCGCTGGTGATGTCGACCTGGCCACCGCCGAAATTCACTGCGTACAGCCCGCGCTTCACCGAGCGGATCATCTCCTGCGGATCGTGCGTGCCTGCGCGCATGTAGGTATTGGTCATGCGCGGCATCACCAAGTGCGCGAACGATTCGCGGCGACCATTGCCGGTCGGCGCCATGCCCATCAGGCGCGCGTTGAGGCTGTCCTGCATGTAGCCCACCAGCACGCCATCTTCAATCAGCGTGGTGCAACGCGTGGTCTCGCCTTCGTCGTCGATATTGAGCGAGCCGCGGCGGCCTTCCAGCGTGCCGTCATCGACAATCGTTACGCCCTTGGCGGCCACTTGCTGGCCCATCCGCCCGGCGTAGGTCGACGTGCCCTTGCGATTGAAGTCGCCTTCCAGGCCGTGGCCCACCGCTTCATGCAGGAGCACGCCGGGCCAGCCATTGCCCAGCACCACCGGCATCACACCGGCAGGTGCATCGATCGCTTCCAGGTTCACCAAGGCCTGGCGCAGCGCCTCGCGCGCGAATTTCTCGGGCTTGTCGTCGGCCAGCAATTCCTCGTACGAATAGCGCCCACCGAAGCCGGCGTATCCGGATTCGCGGCGCCCGTTTTGCTCCACGATCACCTGCACGTTCATCCGCACCAGCGGACGCACGTCCGCCGCCAGCACACCGTCGCTGCGCGCCACCAGGATCGTGTCGACACCGCCGGTCAAGCCCACCATCACCTGCTGCACGCGCGCGTCCAGCGAGCGCAACAAGCCGTCGACCAGACGCAATACTGCAACCTTGGCCTCATTGCCCATCGCATCGATCGGGTCCTGCGCTGGATACAGCGAGCGTGCGTTGTGTGCGATCAACGCGTGCGGCGCATGCGCCTTGCCGTCACGCGCAATCGCCTTGGCGGCATGGGTCGCGGCGATGAGTGCCGTCGCATCCAGATCATCGGAATAGGCGAAGCCGGTTTTCTCGCCACTGATCGCGCGCACGCCCACGCCTTGTTCGATCGAATGGCTGCCGTCCTTGACGATGCCGTCCTCCATGCTCCAGCCCTCGCGCCGGGAGTGCTGGAAATACAGGTCGCCGAAGTCGATGCCGGGCCCCAGCAAGCTGCCGAACGC
>JBKJOY010000285.1:0-12103 GCA_046595415.1 Thermomonas sp. | reverse complement strand
ATCGGCATCCTGATCGCTGACATCCCACAGCGCCGACCACGAACCCACGTCGTTCCAGCCGATGTCGACCGGCAACACGCTCGCCCGATCGGTCTTTTCCATGACGGCATAGTCGATCGAATCCGACGGGCACGCGGCAAATGCGGCCTTGTCGAGGCGAATGAAATCACCATCGCGTTGCGCGTCGTCGAATGCTGCACGCACGCCTTGAAGCATGTCGGGGCGGAAGCGCTGCAGCTCGTCCAGATAACGCGAGGCGCGGAACAGGAACATGCCGCTGTTCCAGTAATACCCACCGGCATCCAGATAGGCCTGCGCGGTCACGGCATCGGGTTTCTCGACAAAACGCAGCACGGCGCACACACCCTCGCCCGCCGCCGCCTGGATATAACCGAAGCCGGTTTCCGGCGCGTCCGGCACGATACCGAAGGTGACCAGCGCGCCCGCTTCCGCAGCCGGCATCGCCGCGCTGACAGCGTCGCGGAATGCTGCTTCGTCGCGCACCACATGGTCGGACGGCAGGATGAGCAACACTGGATCGCTGCCAGCTTGCATGGCCTGCATGGCGGCCGCGGCAATCGCCGGCGCGGTGTTGCGGCCCATCGGTTCCAGCAGGATCGCGGGTGTCGGCGCACCGATCTGGCGCAACTGCTCGGCGACCAGGAATCGGTGGTCTTCGCCAGCCACGACGATCGGTGGTGCGTCGGCAAGCGCCGCGATCCGACGCCAGGTCGCCTGCAACATGGTGTCCTCGCCCACCAGTGCCAGGAACTGCTTCGGGTAGGCCTCGCGCGAGAGCGGCCACAACCGGGTACCTGAACCACCGGACAGCAAGACAGGTTGCAACGTCGACATCCTTTTCTCCTCTCTTCTCGCCCGGAACGGTGCCGCAGTTTACCCTCTACACATGAGCGAACCCGAAGTGATGCAAGACCCCCGCGCCATGGCGCGCCGTGACTGGACCCGTGCGGTACTGGAGGATCCAGATGCGAACCCGGAACGCGCGTCAGTGGATGCCGGCTTCCGCAGCTATTGGCGAGTGCACACGCCGGATGGCACCGGCCTGCTGAAAAGCTTCATCGTCATGGATTCGCCACCGGACAAGGAAGACGTACAGCCTTGGCTGCAAATAGGGGCTTTGTTGGCTTCCGGCGGCGTACGCGTTCCCGGCGTGCTGGCACAGGATGCCGATGCAGGTTTCCTGTTGCTGGAAGACCTGGGCGCGGACACCTACCTGCACGTGATCGACACCGGCAATGCCGACGTGCTGTTCGATCAGGCCATCAGCCAGCTGCTCAAGTTGCAGGCGATCACGCCGCCGACTGACATTCCCGTTTACGACGACGCGATGCTGGCGCGTGAGCTGCGCCTGTTCGACGAATGGTTCTGCGGCCATCACCTTGGCATGAACCTGGATCGCGACGATCTGCAGGCGTTGGATGACGCGTATCGGTTCCTGATCGACAACGCGCTGGCGCAGCCGCAAGTCCTCGTGCACCGCGACTTCATGCCGCGCAACTTGATGCCGGTGCAGTCTCATCTGGACGAGGACGGTCCTGATGGTCCGGCGGTGCTGGATTTCCAGGATGCGGTACGCGGCCCGATTGCCTATGACCCGGTCAGCCTGTTCAAGGATGCGTTCCTCAGCTGGCCGTCAGGGCGCGTCTTGATCTGGCTGGAGCATTACCACGGGCGTGCAATTGGGGCGGGGTTGCCGGTACCTGCATTGACACAGTTCCTGCACGATGCGGAACTCATCGGCGTGCAACGCCACCTGAAAGTGATCGGTATCTTTGCCCGCCTCAATCACCGCGATGGCAAACCCAAGTACCTGGCCGACGTGCCGCGCTTCTTCAATTATCTTGATGAGGTGCTGCCGCGCTATCCGGAATTGTCGGAGCTGCATCGCTTTATCGAACATAAGGTCAAACCTGCCATCGAGCGATTGCAGGCAGTGGCGCAGGCGTGAGGGCACTGATCTTTGCAGCGGGCCTGGGCGAGCGCATGCGCCCGCTCACCGACCGCACGCCCAAGCCCCTGCTCAGCGTCGGCGGCAAGCGGCTGATCGAGTGGCATCTGGAACAGCTCGCGGCGATCGGCGTCGAAGAGGTCGCGGTCAATACTTCTTGGCTCGCCGACCAGTTTCCACTGGCCTTGGGCGATGGCGACCGCTGGGGCTTGCGCATCCACTACGCCTACGAAGGCCCGACGCCGCTCGAAACCGGCGGCGGCATGTGCAATGCACTGCAATGGCTGGGCGACGCGCCCTTCATCGCGATCAACGGTGACATCTGGTGCGACGCGGATTTCGCATCATTGCCCGCTGATCCCGATGGCGAGGCGCACCTGCTGCTGGTCGACAACCCCGCACACAACCCGCGCGGCGATTTCGCGATTGGGAGCGACGGCCATGTGCATGCCGATGGCGAGGTCCGGCTGACGTTTTCCGGTATTGGCATGTACCGCAAGGCGCTGTTCGCCAACTGGCGTGATGTGATCGGCGATGTCGCCGGTACCGAACAGACCCCGCCCCGCTTCAAGCTTGCGCCCTTGCTGCGCGCAGCGATGGGCCGCGGCGCGGTCACTGGCTCACGTCATCACGGGCGCTGGACGGATGTGGGCACGCCAGAGCGCTTGCAAATACTGGATGAATCGCTGCGAAGCGAAGCTCACCCGGCGTCGAGCACCTGACGCAGGAACGGCACGGTAATGCGTCGCTGCGCCGCCAGCGAGGCCCGATCGATTTGATCGAACATCGTGCTGAGATCCGAGAGATCACGGCTGCAGCGCGTCAGCAACCACTCGAGTGCAGCGTCATCGAACGCCAGGCCACGCGACAGCGCCCGCTGGCGCAAGACGGCGGCGCGGCCTGCATCGTCCAGCGTGCGAAGCGGCACCAGAGTGCATTGCGCCAAGCGCGAACGCAGGTCAGGCAAATCCAATTCAAGCGTTGCGGAAGTCGCCAGCGCTGCATACAGCAGGCCGACCCCGGTATCGTGCAAGCGATTATGCAGGTCGAATAGCGCGACCTCGTCGTCCTGCGCGCTGATCGCATCCAGGTCGTCCAACGCCACCATGTCGGCGTGTTCCAGGCCTTCGAATGCATCCCGCGCATGTCCACGCACGCGCGCCAGCGACAGGTACTGCGGACGACGGCCCACGGCTTCCGCGGCTGCGCAAGCACCCAGCAACAAGTGGGTCTTGCCACTGCCGGCGCCTCCTTGCAGGTACAAGGTTTCCGACAACTCACCTGCTGCCAGGGACTGCAGGCGCGCGACGATGCCAGTCACGTCCCCTACGTAGGTTTCCAGCCGTTGTTCCGGAGGAAACCGCAGCGCCAGCGGCAACTGCGGCACCAGTGGTTGGCCACGCGACATGTCAGACCGTCGGGGATTCGTCGCCAGGCACGGCCATGCTGGGCGATGGCGCCGCCTGCAGGACGATCACCGGCCGGTCGCCCGCATACAAACGGCTGTGGGTGTAGCGCGCATGCGCGTAGCGCAGCAACACGTTCGACACCGCGGCGACCGGCAAGGCCAGCAACATGCCAAGGAAACCGAACAATTGGCCGCCGGCAAGCACGGCGAAGATCACCGCCATCGGATGCAGGCCGATGCGATTGCCCACCAGTTTCGGGGTCAACCAATAGCTCTCGATCACCTGGCCGATGGTGAACACCACGGCCACGCCTGCCAGATGCTGCCAGTCCCCGAACTGCACCAATGCGGCAATCCCGCCGAGCACGATGACCGTGGCCGGCCCAAGATATGGGACGAACGTGAGCAGGCCGCCAATCACGCCGATCAGGATGCCCAGGTCCAAGCCAACGCCCCACAGCCCCACGCCATACAGCACGCCAAGGATCAACATCACCAGCATCTGCCCCTTCAGGAAGCCGCCAAGCACCGCATCGGATTCGATCGACAGCTGGCGCACGACGCTGAAATGGTCGCGCGGGATCAGCGCACCGATGCGTTCCACCAGCAGGTCCCAGTCGCGCAGGAAAAAGAACGTGAGCACCGGCAGCAACACGATATTGGCGATCAGCCCCAGCAACGCAAAGCCGGACCGGGACACGTAACCCAGCACCGCAGCCGCAATACCCCCGGCGTCCTGCCAATGCGTCTGGATCAGCGTGAACAGGCGGCCCGGATCCAGCCAGCTCAGGATCTGCAACCCGGTACGTTGCTCCAACCAGGGCAATGCAGTGCCGATGAACCAGTCGCGGTAGCGCGGCAGCGACTCCATCAGGGTCACGATCTGGCGTTCGAGCAGCGGCACCAGGATCACCAGGGCCAGTATCAAGAGCAGGCTCATCGCACTGAACACCAGGATCACGGCAGTGTTGCGGCTGCGACCGGCGCGTTCCAGACGGTCGACCAGCGGATCACCCAGCCAGCCCAAAAGCGCCGCGAATACGAACGGGCTCAGGATCGGTGCCAACAGCCAGACCAGCCACAACACGCACACGACCAGCGCCGCCCACTGCAAACGACGCAGGAAGTCCGCGATGCTGCCCAGGTCGGTTCTGCTTTCGCCGGCCATCAGTCGCCCCTGCCACCCAAGCGGAAGGTAGTGACACCTGACCTCGGGGAGGCAGTCATTTCAGTGCCAGCAGGCGTGCCGTTGTCGACGCTGGTGTCCACTTGTCTCAGCGTTCCGTTGCGAGCCACGTAGCGCGCAAATCCATCCACGCCCGTTGCCAGATCAAGGTCGAGTTCGAGCGTATCGCCGGTGGCGAATACTGGCTGGACCCGCTTCACGATCGACAATCGACCCAGGTAACCCGCCAGGCGCATGTAGTCGTCCGCGCTGGTGACGCCCACGACGCGCACTCGGAACCTGCCAGGCGCACCGCCACTGCCTGATCTGGAATATCGCTTGAACAGCGCATCGGCAGCGCCATCCGCACCGCCGGCCATGGCGCGTCGCGCATCCGGGCTATTGGTGGTCCATTTCGACAGGACCTTGCCCTTGTCGACGAACACCCAGTCCGCCACCCAGCCGCCGGCACCGCGGTACAACTTGCCCAGCAGTTGCATAGGCGGGCTGTAGCGACTCGACAAACTGGCGATGGCGGCGGTGTCACCGCGCCAGATCGCGCCTACCGCCGCCTGTTCGGCCGCATTGCCACTGGGCATGCCAAGTGCGAAGCCACGCGATTTCGCCTGATCCAGCACCGCGCGCGCGGCATTGGCTTGGGGGAGCCCGACAAGGCGGGCGCCGCTGCCATCGTCGATCGCAAGCCACAGCACCGGTTTCGCGCGCGGCAATGGCCAGACAGGCAGGCCCAGCATCTCGACCAACCCATCCAGTTCATCGTGCTTGAAACGGGTGATCAGGATGGTCTTGAAACTGGGTGCGCCAGAGGCTGATGTTCCCTCGTCCTGTCGATAGTCATAGCCGTCCACGTAGGACCTGGCATGGGCCAGCTCCTCGCGCACACCGGGACGCCTGGCTGCAGCGCTGTCACCCGTCACTTTGGCCAGCACCTGCGCCAAGGCCCGGCCGAAGGCTGCCGCGCGCTCGGCGTCGGTCTGGTTGCGCACGCTGGTCTCGGCATCGTAAGCACCCGCTGCACCCGCTCGGTCGCCTTCCGTGCGCTGGGCAAGGGCCTGCCCGCTGGCGAGCAGCAGCACGCCCATCAGCAGCGGCGCCGCCCACAGCCACCTGCAAGAGACCAATCGCAATTCGTGCTTCATCCCTGCATCGCCCAATCGTCCTTGCCCTGGCAGCATGCCCGGCATGGGGGAATGGTGCCGCAGTGGGGCCAGCGCGTCCACGCCGGGGCGGTCATCACGTTAAAATGGTCGACTTGCAGGCGCGCTCGCGCCAACGCGCCGAGGCCTTCCGTGACCCAGCCCACAGCACTGACCTACCGCGATGCAGGCGTTGATATCGATGCCGGCAATGACGTGGTGGAGCGCATCAAACCGCTGGTGCGACGCACGTTGCGCCCGGAAGTGCTGGGCGGCGTGGGCCTGTTCGGCGGCCTGTTCGACCTGTCCAACCGGTATCGCGAGCCGGTGCTGGTGTCCGGCACTGATGGCGTTGGCACCAAATTGATCCTGGCCAAGCAGCTCAACCGGCACCACAGCATCGGCATCGACCTGGTCGCGATGTGCGTGAACGACGTGTTGGTGCAAGGCGCCGAGCCGTTGTTTTTCCTCGACTACTTCGCGACCGGCAAGCTGGATGTGGACACGACAGTGAATGTGGTCGGCGGGATTGCAAAGGGCTGCGAGATCGCCGGTTGCGCGCTGATCGGCGGTGAAACCGCTGAAATGCCGGACATGTATCCGCCAGGTGAATACGACCTCGCCGGCTTCACCGTGGGTGCGGTGGAGAAGTCGCGGCTGATCGACAGCTCGAAGATCCGCGCCGGCGACGTGCTGCTCGGCATCGCCTCCAGCGGCCCGCATTCCAATGGCTATTCGCTGATCCGCAAGATCCTGGACCGTGCCGGCGCCACGCCCGACAACGGCGGACTCGATCTCGACCTCGGCGGCGTGACCCTGGCCGATGCGCTGATGGAACCCACCCGCATCTACGTCAAGCCGGTACTGGAGTTGCTGGCCAAGCACGACATCCACGCGATGGCGCATGTCACCGGTGGCGCACTGGTCGAGAAGATCATCCGCGTGGTACCGAAGGAGTTCGGCCTCGAGATCGACACATCTGCATGGCCGCTGCCGGCGGTGTTCGATTGGCTTCAACACGAAGGCAACGTGGCGCGCGAGGAAATGTGGCGCACCTTCAACTGCGGCATTGGCTATGTCCTGATGCTGGCGCCCGGTGATGTCGGGGCGGTCGAAGCCGACCTCGCGCGGCTAGGGCTGGCGCATTGGCGAATCGGCGAGGTCGTCGCCCACTCGAGTGGCGATCGCCTGCGGATTGGCTGACGTTTCTTTGTCATGACAATCCGCATCGCCGTACTGGCCTCAGGTAGCGGCAGCAACCTGCAGGCATTGCTGGATGCCATCGATGCCGGCCAACTGGATGCACGGATCGTCGGGGTCTTCTCCGACAAACCCGCTGCGTTCGCACTGCAGCGGGTCCCCGAGCCGATGCGCTGGTCGCGCGCAGCAAAGACGTATCCGTCGCGTGAGGCATTCGATGCCGATCTCGCGGATGCGGTCGTGGCGGCAACTCCAGACTGGGTGGTTTGCGCCGGCTATATACGCATCCTCGGCGCGGCCTTCGTTGAGCGCTTTCGTGGGCGATTGCTCAACATCCACCCATCCCTGCTGCCCAGATACCGTGGCCTGCACACCCATGCGCGGGCGCTGGAGGCCGGCGACAGCGAACATGGTGCCAGCGTGCATTTCGTGATCCCTGAACTGGATGCAGGGGCCGTGATCGCCCAGGCACCGGTGCCTGTCCTCGCTGGCGACACTGCGGAGAGCCTCGCTGCGCGGTTATTGCAGGTCGAGCACCCACTGCTTGTGCATGTGGTCAAACTGGCAGCAGACAGTCGGCTGGCTGAACGCGATGGCATCGCCTGCCTCGATGGTCATCCCCTGTTTACGCCGCAACGCCTAGAGTTCTTCCCCACATTGCCGCCCATTGCCTAGCCTGTCTGGGCAAACGGCTCAGCGGCTGTTTCAACAGGAATCAATCACGTGTCCAAGACATCCTTTCGCTCCCTCTTGCCCGCCGCTACGTTGTTGCTTGCGGTGGCGTCCAGTCCCGCTTGGGCGGTCAAGCCCTTCGTCGCCGATTACGAGGCTACGGTGAAGGGCGCGATCCATGCCGATGCGCAAATGAAACTTGCCTCTGCCGGCGGGGATCGCTGGAGTTACCAGCTCAGCGTGAACAGCCCGCTAGGCTCGGTGATTCAAACCACGGTGTTCGAGGACAAAGCGGGTAGCTGGCGCCCGCTGTCGGGAATTGACTCCACCCAGATGCTGATCAAGAAATCGCAGAAGAGCGCGACCTACGACTGGGCGGCAGGCGAGGCGCGCTGGACCGGCAACGTGAAGCCCGACCGCATGGGTCCGGTGAAGCTGCAGCCCGGTGATGTTGACGCGATGATGCTCAACCTGGCTATCGTCCGGGACGTCGCCGCCGGCAAGCCGCTCACCTATCGCATGGTCGACAACGGCTTGGCGCGCCAGCAGGTCTACCAAAACCTCGGCCAGGAAAGCATCACGGTGGCCGGCAAGCCGAAGAGCGCGATCAAGGTCAGCCGCACCAGCGACAACAAGCAAGTGACGGTCTGGGTTGTCGAAGGATTACCGGTGCCGGCGCGGATCCTGCAGCAGGACGATGGCAAGGACTCACTGGACCTTGTCCTGAAATCAGTGAACTGACGCCACCACTCACCCGCAATCCAAGCCAACAAAAAGCCCCGTCATGCGGGGTTTTTTGTTGTCTTGCGCATGTTGGGGTCAGTCGATCCTGCGAATGCTTGCACCCAAGCCAGACAGCTTGGCCTCGATATTCTCGTAGCCACGATCAAGATGGTAGATGCGGTCAATGGTGGTGTCGCCTTCTGCCACCAGCCCGGCCAGGATCAGCGACGCCGAGGCGCGCAGGTCAGTGGCCATCACCGGCGCACCGCTGAGTTGTTCGACCCCGCGCACGACCGCGGTATGTCCATCCACGCGGATGTCTGCGCCTAATCGGACCAACTCGTTGACGTGCATGAAGCGGTTTTCGAAAATGGTCTCGTTGACCACGCCGACGCCATCGGCCATGCAGTTCATCGCCATGAACTGGGCCTGCATGTCGGTGGGAAACGCCGGATGCGGCGCGGTGGTGAGATTGACCGCACGTGGGCGCTTGCCATCCATGTCCAGGGTGATGCAATCGCCCTCGATGTCGATGCGGGCCCCGGCTTCGCGCAGCTTGTCGAGCACCGCATCCATCGTATCCGGGCGCGCGTGGGTCGCGGTGATGCGGCCACCGGTCATCGCCGCCGCAACCAGAAACGTGCCGGCCTCGATGCGATCAGCCACCACCGCATGCGTGCAGCCTTGCAGGCGTTCCACGCCATGCACCACGATCCGCGACGTACCCGCACCTTCGATGTTGGCGCCCATTGCGACCAGGCATTCGGCCAGGTCGACGATCTCCGGTTCCATCGCCGCGTTTTCCAGCACGCTGGTGCCATCGGCCAGGGCTGCAGCCATCAACACATTTTCGGTCGCACCCACGCTGACGATTTCAAAGACATGGCGTGCGCCGCGCAGGCGTCCATTGACCTTGCCTTTGATGAAGCCGTGCTCGACCGTGATTTCTGCGCCAAGCGCCTGCAGCCCCTTGATGTGCAGGTCGACCGGGCGGGACCCGATCGCGCAGCCACCCGGCAGCGAAACCTCGGCATCGCCGTAGCGCGCCAACAACGGCCCCAGCACCAAGATCGAGGCACGCATGGTCTTCACCAGCTCGTACGGCGCGACATGACTGTTCACGCTGCGGGGATCGACCGTCATCGCATCGCCGGCATGCTCGATGCCAGCACCAAGGCCAGCCAGCAATTTGGCCGTGGTCAGCACGTCGTGCAGCCGAGGCACGTTGGTGACCCGCACGGGCGTGTCGGCCAGCAGCGTCGCGCACAGGATCGGCAAGACGGCGTTCTTGGCACCGGAAATGCGCACTTCACCACGCAGCCGCGCACCACCCTGGACGAGGATCTTCTGCATCAGCTTGCCGCCTCGGCGAATGTCAGCGTGCGCAGCTGCAACGCATGGATTTCGCTGCCCATGCGGCCGCCCAAGGTTGCGTACACCATGCGGTGGCGGGCCAATGGCAACTTGCCGGCGAACGCATCGCAAACCACCGTCGCCTCGAAGTGCACGCCGTCATCGCCCTGTACCTGCGCGGTGGCGCCGGGCAGGCCCGTTTCTATCATCTGGCGGATCGCATCGGCATTCATGGTTGGTCGGCTAGCGCTCGCGTAAACTGAATGAGCCAGTCTAACGGATGCCTCTTTGAAAACGCTTGCCGTACCTTCTGGCGTTCCCGCCAGCCCTGATGACCTTTTCGATTTCGCCGCCAGCGGGCGCCGTGTCTTCGCGCTTGAGCGTGAGGCGCTGGATGCCGTGGCGGCGCGCATCGATGGCGGGTTCAGCGATGCCTGCCGGGCGATCCTCGCCTGCCGGGGGCGAGTCGTTTGCACAGGCATGGGCAAGTCCGGCCACGTGGCCCGCAAGATCGCTGCGACCTTGGCCTCCACCGGCACGCCAGCGTTCTATATGCATCCGGGCGAGGCCGGCCACGGGGACCTGGGCATGGTCACCGATGCCGACATCGTGCTGGCGCTGTCGTATTCCGGCGAGAGCGACGAAATCCTGTTTCTGTTGCCGACGCTGAAGCGCCAAGGCAATGCGGTGGTCTCGATGACGGGCCGCCCGGATTCAACGCTGGCCCGCGAAAGCGACATCCACCTCGACGTCGGCGTGCCAAACGAGGCTTGCCCGCTTGCGCTGGCGCCCACCTCCAGCACCACCGCGGCGCTGGCGATGGGCGATGCATTGGCAGTCGCCTTGCTCGACGCGCGCGGCTTCACCGCGGACGACTTCGCGCGCTCACATCCCGCTGGCGCATTGGGTCGGCGCCTGTTGTTGCATATCACCGATGTCATGCATTCCGGCGATGACGTACCACGCATCGGACCGGACGCCAGCATCAGCGAGGCGCTCGCGGAAATGAGCCGCAAGCGCCTGGGCATGACTGCGATCGTGGATGCCGACGGCTGCCTGCTGGGCCTGTACACGGATGGCGACCTCCGCCGCAGCCTTGATGACGACAAGGTTGATTTGCGCAGCACTGCCATTGCAACGGTGATGACACGCGCCCCGCATACGATTGATGCCGGCGCTCTGGCAGTTGAGGCCGCACAGCTGATGGAAGCCCACAAGATCAACGCGCTGCTGGTCATCGACGCTGGGCAGCGCGTGGTCGGCGCACTCAACATCCATGACCTGTTGCGCGCCAGGGTGGTCTGATGGCGCATTCCCTGTATACGGATGATGTGCTGCAACGCGCCGCCGGTATCCGCCTGATCGGCTTCGACGTGGACGGCACGCTGACCGACGGCCGCCTGCTGTATGGCACCGACGGCCATGAAGCCAAGGCCTTCCATGTGCAGGATGGGCTGGGACTGGTGCTGCTGCGGCACGCGGGTATCGCCACTGCGCTGGTCACGGCCCGTGACAGTTCGGTCGTCGAAAATCGTGGCCGCGAACTGCAAATCCCGCATGTGCATGTCGGCGAACGTGGCAAGTTGGCCTGCATGCAGAAGATCGCCGCTGGTATGGGGATCGGAATGGAGGCCGTCGCTTTCATGGGTGACGACCTACCGGACCTGGCCACCATGCGGGGCGTCGGCCTGGCTATTGCACCCGCGAATGCGCATGCGTGGGTGTTGTCGGTGGCGCATTGGGTGGCGCCGCGCAACGGCGGACTGGGTGCCGCGCGCGACGCCTGCGACCTGCTGTTGCACGCGCAGGGAAAGATCGACGCGATCCTCGCCCATGGGGAACATCCATAATGGGTGCCACCTTGAACTGGCGCATCGGACTCACCATCGCCTTGCTGCTTGCCGTCATCGCCAGCAGCTGGTCGGTGTGGAGGTATTCAAGCGTCAGCGCTGATCGAACGGTGGCGAAGCGTCCGGATTACGTCCTCCGCGACTACGAAATCGTCTCCCTGGACAGCGACGGCAAGGAAGCCTTCACCTTGCGCGGCCCGGAGTTGCAGCGCGACCTTGGCGCCAAGTCGATGACGCTGCTGACGCCGCTTTTCCTGGTGCCTGATCGCAACGGCGCCTATTGGGAGATTCGGGCCAAGCAGGGCTTCGTGCCGGAAGATGGCAAGGAATTGCGTTTACGCGGCGACGTGGTCGCCACGAGCCCGATGCAAGTGCCACCACTGACACGCATCGAGACCTCAGAACTGAACCTGTTCCCAAGAGCGAACCGCGCCACGTCCACGGTTGCCGTGACCGTCACCCGGCCCGGCCTTACAATGCGCGGCCGTGGCCTGGAAGCGGACTTCAACCGCCAGCAGGTCGCACTCCTATCCGATGTGCATTCCCGTTATGTCCCTGCGTCCCGTTAAATTCCAGGCTTTGGCGTTTGCCGTGCTTGCCATTGCA
>JBKJOY010000263.1:0-18506 GCA_046595415.1 Thermomonas sp. | reverse complement strand
GAGCCTGCGTTACTACGCCGGCGGCGACCGTAGCGTGCGCGGTTATGGCTGGCATGAGATCGGGCCCAAAGTGGAGCTCGACGGCGGCAGCAAATACTACACCGGCGCCAAGAACGTGGTGACCGCGAGCCTTGAATACGAGCGCTATCTGTTCGGGCCATGGGGCGCCGCCGTGTTCGTGGACAGCGGTAGCGCCTTCAATGGTCGCAAGCCACAGATGCGTACCGGCGTCGGCATCGGTTTGCGCTGGAGGTCGCCGGTCGGGCCGGTCCGCATCGATATCGCGCACGGGCTGGATCAACCGGATTCGCCGATTACCTTGCACCTCAATATCGGTGCGGACCTGTGAGCAGCCTGCGTGAACGCTACCAGCGCTATCGGCGGTTCGGGCTGACACCACTGGCCGATGAAGCAACCAAGGAGGAACACGACGCACGCACTGCCGAAGTTGCAAAGCTGCGCAAGAAACGACGCCGGAAAGTAGCGCTGCACAGCGGCTTTGGAACATTGGCGCTGGTGGTGCTGGTAGGCGTGTTGATCTACTGGCTAGTGATGACGGTGGGCGGACGCGATGTGTTGCTGGCGCAGATCAAGGCGCGGTTACCGGCCGCTACCACGCTCACCTGGCGCAGCGCCGAGGGGCCCGCCTCGGGTCCGCTGATCTTGCATGGCGTGCATTTCTCGATGCCGCGCCAGCGTGATCCGAAGTGCAAGCCGACACCACAAGCCAGCTGCTCTATGGGCAAGATTTTGTTCGATGCCGACAAGGTCATGCTGGATCCCGCCCTGCGCCCGTTGTTCGGCCGTCGATTGCGGCTGGATGCGCTGGAAGTCAGCGGCGCGAAGCTGAACCTGCCGCTCAGCGATACGCTATTCGAACTGCCGCGCTGGCCGGATGTGTTGCCGCAAATCGAACCGCCCATCGACTTGCAGGCGGATGACATCGTCATCAACGGTTTCAACGTAACGCAAGAAGGTAAGCCGTTGATCGCGATCAGCCGCGCACGCGGCGGGCTGGATGCGCAATCTGGAAAACTCCACGTCGAACACCTGCGCGTCGACAGTGATCGCGGACAGTTTGCTCTGCATGGCGATTACGCGCCTCGCGACGATTTCCGCAGCAATCTCACCGCCAGCGCCGTGCTGCCGGCAATCGCCGGGCGCACGCCTGCTCGCCTTGGTTTGGTCGCGCGCGGTGACCTGTCGCGCATGCACGTGGCGATTGGCGGCAATGCACCGGCGCCCCTGCATGCAACGCTGAGCTTGCGCGGCAAGGACGCACCCCGCTGGCACCTGCGCGCGGACAGCACGGCACTCGAAATCGGCCTGCTGACGGGCAGCGCAACCACATCCGCACCGATCGCGTTGAACCTGCGTGGCGATGGCGTGGGCGGCGACGCCAAACTCAGCGGCAACATCAAACAGGGCGACTTCAGCGTGGTCCTGCAGCCGTCCAGGGTCAGCCTCGCCGACCAGGTGTTGCGCGTGCATCCGCTCGTGGTCAACGCCTTGGAAGGCACCATCATCGCCAACGGCAGCGCCGACCTGCGTGACCCGAAACACTCTGCACTCAAGTTCGCGGTCAACGCACGCGACCTGCGTTGGAGTGGCAACGACAATCCTGTTGCGATCGCAGGCGATGCGGATTTCGGGATTGCCGGCACGCTAGAGCAGTGGGTCGCAATCGGCAACGCGCGCCTGCAACGCGATGGCCAGCGCGCCACGGTCAGTTTTGACGGACGCGGCAATCGCGATGGCGTGCACCTGCGCACAATGGATGCGGCAATGCCGACCGGGCGCCTGGACGCGACTGGTGACATCGCGTGGTCGCCCGCGCTGCGCTGGGATGTGGATGCGCAACTGTCAGGTTTCGATCCCGGCTACTTCGCACCGGACTGGCCGGGCGCAGTGAACGGCAAGATCACCTCGACCGGTGAACAACGCGCTGACGGCACGTTGCTTGCAGACGTCGAGGCGAAAGACCTTGGCGGCACGTTGCGCGGGCGTGCACTGTCCGGGCGCGGCAATCTGCACATCGATGGCGACACGTATGCGGGCGATGTCGCCTTGGCGCTGGGCCAAAGTCGGGTGACTGCGAAAGGTCGCATGGCGGCCGATATCGCGCTGGATGCGAGCTTCGCGCCCCTGCAGTTGAACGACCTCTTGCCGACGGGCAAGGGCTTGTTGCGTGGCAGCTTGCGATTGCGCGGACCGCGCACGACACCCGACGCCACCGTGGACCTGGTCGGCGACGCGCTTCACTACGGTGACTATCGGGCGGCGCACCTCGTCGCCAAAGGCCAGCTGCCGTGGCGCAACGGCAATGGCGATGTGTTGGTGGATGCCAGCGGGCTTGCACTTGGACTGCCATTTCAGAGCTTGCAGATCAGGGCACGTGGCGCGGTGGAACACCTGCAACTGGAAGGCCACGCCAACGGCGACATCGGCATGCTCGCACTCGCAGGCAGCGCCAACAAACAAGGTGCGCGTTGGCAGGGTGTGTTGGCGTCGCTGAAGTTCGCGCCTGCAAAGGGCGCCGCCTGGACCTTGCAGGACGCTGCGCAGTGGTCATGGGATGGCCGCAATGGCACCTTGAGCCGCAGCTGCCTGTCCTCTGGCAGCGGTGGCGCGCTGTGTGCGGATGCGGACTGGCCAGGTCGCGGCTTGAACGTCCAAGGCAGTGGACTGCCGTTGGCGCTGCTGAAGCCCTATCTGCCGGATCGAAGCGATGGCCGTCCCTGGTATTTGAATGGCGAGATCGCGCTGATCGGCCAACTGCAACCGGCCGGCAATGCATGGCGCGGTCGCTTGAACGTGACCTCGGCAACCGGCGGCATTCGCAACACCGCACGCGCACGCCGCGACCTCGTCGGCTATCGCGACCTCAAGCTCGATGCCACGTTCAACCCGCAGAAGATCGAAGCGACCCTGGCTGCCGGGCTGGACACGAAAGGCCACATCGACGCGCACGTCGCTACCGGCTGGGACGCGTACGCTCCGCTGGTTGGACAAGTGCGACTCAACACCGATGAGTTGACGTGGATGGAATTGCTGTCGCCCGACATCGTGCAGCCGACCGGCAAGCTCGATGTCGACGTACGCCTGTCCGGTACGCGCGCACAACCGATGATCGGCGGCGAAGGCCACTTGGCGAATTTCGCAACGGAGCTGCCCGCGCTCGGCATCGCCGTGCAGGATGGCGAAGTGCGCCTGCTGGCGCAGCCAGACGGCACTGCAAAGATCGTCGGCAACCTGCGTTCGGGTGATGGCGTGTTGAATGTCGATGGCAGCCTGGGTTGGCGTGACCAGACCACGCCGCTGGTGCTCCACCTGCGCGGCAAGGATGTGCTGGTCGCCGAAACGCGCCAGCTGCGCGCGATTGCCGCGCCCGACATTACGGTGAGCTACGCCGCAGGTTCGCCGCTGAAAGTCACCGGCAAAGTCACCATTTCCGAAGCGGACATCAATCTGGAGCGTCTCGATCAAGGCGTGTCGCCATCGCCCGATGTGGTGGTGCTGGACCCGGTGGATCCCAACCGCAACGCGGCCAGTGCGATTGACCTTGATCTCGACTTGGTCATGGGCGATGCCGTGCATCTCAATGGCTTCGGTTTGATCGGCACGCTGGGCGGGAGCCTGCATGTGCGTGCGCCGCCGGGCCGCGAGATGCGCGCCACCGGTGCGCTGGACGTCGGCGGTCGCTACCGCGCCTACGGACAGCGCCTGCAGATCACCCGCGGGCGCCTGCTCTGGGCCAACAATCTGGTCGATGATCCGCGTCTGGATATCCGCGCCGAGCGCGAGGTCGGCGACGTGACCGCCGGTATTCGCGTCGAGGGCAGCGCATCTGACCCGCGTGCATCGGTGTACTCCAATCCCGCCAAGAGCGAGACCGAAGCGCTGTCTTACCTGACACTCGGTCGCCCCCTCAGCAGCCTCAGCGGCGACGAAGCGCGTCAGGTCGGGGCCGCGAAGTCGGCCCTGTCCGCAGGTACCGGACTGCTGGCATCGCAACTGGGATCGAAGATCGGGTTGGACGATGCCGGCGTCAACAATTCGCGTGCGCTCGGCGGTGACGTGCTCAGCGTCGGCAAATATCTGTCGCCCAAACTCTACGTCGGCTACGGCGTGTCGCTACTCGGCACCGGCCAGGTGTTGACCTTGAAATACCTGCTGCGCAAGGGCTTCGATATCCAGATCGAATCGAGCACGGTCGAGAACCGCGCTTCGGTGAATTACCGCAAGGAAAAGTAGGCCGCCATACAAAAAAAACGGGAGCGGTTGTTCGCTCCCGTAATCCCTGTTGGGTCGCGATTACAGATCGAAGCCGAAGCCCGCGCCCGCGCTGGATTCGCCGCTACTGAAGGACGCGCCCAGAGAAAAGGACGCTCGGTCACCAATGCGCCTACCGTAGCCGATCGACACCGCGCCCTGGCTGTCCTGCGCGCCGAGGCCGATCGCAATGCGTCCATTCGGGCCACTACCGTTTGCCGCGTTGACCGCCATCTGGGTCATCGCCGTACCCATTGCACCGATCTGGCTAATGCGCTTGTAGCTCTGTGCAAAACGCCGGTCCACCGCTACCTGGTACTGCGTGAAACTGTCGTTCCATGCCGCGAATTTGCTGTCGGTGTAAGACTTCGAGGATGTCAGCGTCTGCGTGGCGGTGTTGTCGGTATAGGTCTTCGACGCGGTGAGAGTTGCGGCGTCACCTGAAGCTGCATTCGCCATTGCGGAGGCAAGCGTTGTGGCATCGCCAGCATCGGCACGCGCGTTTGCTGAGCCGAGAGTGGCGGCATCGCCGGCATCGGCGTAAGCCTCAGCATCGGTCTGCAAAGACTGCAACCAATCCGCCTCACTTCCGCTGAAACCAGCGCTGACCGCGACTTCATATGCACTTGCGCCGTCTGCACCGGTGACGCCAGTCGGACCAGTAGCGCCAGTTGCCCCGTTGGCACCGGGCGCTCCAGGCGACCCTGCGACGCCTGTCGCTCCGGTTGCGCCAGTCGAGCCAATCGGACCAGTAGCGCCGGTTGCCCCGGTTGCACCAGCCGGGCCTGCTGGGCCTGCTGGGCCTGCGGGTCCTGGGACACCCGCGCTGCCACCCAGCGTAGTCAACTTGGTATCCACCGCGGCGAAAGCTGCGGCAACATTGCCGTAGTTCATCCCCTGAATGGTGAAAGTGGGAGCAGTGAAGGCGCCCCCCATAAAGCTCGCACCGCCACCCATCCACGTCGCCATCGTGCGCAGCTGGCGCACGTTCACCGCATCGAAGTCCTCGGTGCCGTCAGCCATGTGGATGACCTGGTGCTCGCCATCGGTCTGGCCCATGGCAATGGCGTAGTCGCGATCAGCGATTGCACGGTAACCGATCGCGGTACTTCCAATGTTCTGTGCTACCGATTCCGAACCGAAAGCGCTGCTCGCCTCCGCGCTCGCGGAGTTGCCATGTCCGACTGCACTGCTGTTATTGCCAGCCGCGTTGTTGCTGAAGCCGAAGGCGCTGCTGTAAGAGCCGCTGGCGTTGTTGTAGAAGCCGAACGCGTTGCTATCCTCGCCCTCGGCGAAGTTCCTGAAGCCAAACGCGCTGCTCCCTTCGACGGTGGCGACGTTGCTCAGGCCGAAGGCGCTACTCCTCGGACCGCTAGCGAGGTTGTTGAGGCCGAAACCAGCGCTGTAGATACCGCTGGCCGTGTTCGTGTAGCCAAAAGCGCTGCTGTAGTCGCCACTGGCGATGTTGATGTAACCAAAGCCGCTGCTCCCATTCCCTCTGGCTGCGTTGTTGTAGCCGAAGGCGCTGCCGTAATCTCCGCCTTGGTTGACGATGTTGCTATAGCCGAAGGCGCTGCTGAACTGGGTCATGGCGCGGTTTCCGTAACCAAAGGCGTTGCTGACACTTCCCATGGCGACGTTGTCATATCCGAAGGTATTGCTGAAGCTGCCGCTGGCGTTGTTGGTGGAACCGTAAGCGGATGCGTACACATGACACGTGGTGTTGTCGGTGCCGCCCTCGATGCCTTGGTTGGTGTTTGCTCCGGTGGGAAGGCCTGTGATGGGATCCCGGCATGGCGGATCCGCCGCCATTGCAGGAAGGCAGGCGCCTGCTAATAAAGCGACCAGCGCCATAGCAAGCCGGGATGGAATGGGAAGGGTGTCTGGACGGTCGCGCATGCTAGTTCTCCTGAATTCAATGATGGCCGCGCGGACTGCGTGTGCCACGTTGGTGAAAAAGTTCGGGTTCGCCGCGTCAGTGCGTCATGGCTCCTGAAACACCTGGAATGTCAGGTCGCGGCTCATCGGGATATTCCACGCGCCGGGAACGCCAGGTTGCCTGCCCGGCTGGGTGCTCAGGTACGCATTACCGCCCGTGTAAACGTTGCCTGGTGGTCCGTACCAGATCACGCAGATTCCACCAGTACCGCTTACCGTGAACGCATACGTTCCAGGCCTCACGCGCGCCGGATGGTCGAACTGGACCATGCGCAGCCCAAGCTCGCCAGTCGGCGCGGGGTAGGTGTCGAGTGCGTAGCCAGGCACATCCTGCGACGCCAGCACGCGCCCTGATGGCATGCCCGCATTGACCTTCTGTAGCGTGACCCGGACCACCGGCGTCGGCGAGCCCAGGCAATTCAGCGGCAACATCACATGGGTAATTTTGCCAGTGTCATAAACCTGGAACACTTGGGCGAATTCCTGGTTAATCCCATCACCGACACCGGTGTTGCTGGTGCGATCAATCGCCAGCTGCTCGGCGGCTAGCTCCGGTGGATTGCCTGCGGTTGTCGCTGTCGCCGCCAGGCAAAGCACCGATGCGACAACGAATCGACGCATGCGCAACGCTGCGCGGAAATTCTGGGCTGGCCGGTGGTGCATGTGGCTGGATTGCATGGTGAGTCTCCTGGTCTGCATGGGATTTGCCTGAGTGGTTCGAAATTGACGCCGCCCACCCTGGGGTTACTCCGGTTGTGATACCGACGTGATGGACCTATGCGAAACTTCGACCCACAACCGGACACCTCCCCGCAATGCTTCAGAGACCTATCACCAGGAAAGCGCATGGATCCCACCACGCACCATGTCGATGTGACCGTGCTGCTGGCCCGCGCGCGCACTGGTGACGTCGAGGCGCTGAATGCGGTCTACACGGCGGTCTATGACGAGCTCAAGCGTGCAGCACGCTCGCAACTGCGGCGCATGCGCGACGCCTTCCAGACCACCGCACTGGTGCATGAGGCCTATCTCAAGCTGGCGAGCGGCTCGCCACTTGCCGCGGTGGACAGCAACCACCTGCTCGCGCTGTCCGCGCGGGCGATGCGGCAGGTACTGGTTGACGACGCGCGGGCGCGCAAGGCGGACAAGCGCGGCGGCGGGCAGAACGCGCTTACCTTGACCGCGTCGCTGGGCAATGGTGATGCCGCCGCCGTGGAAGTGCTGGCCCTGGACGGATTGCTCGCTTCGCTGCATAAACTCGACCAGCGCGCAGCGCAGATCGTGGAACTGCGTTACTTCGGCGGCTATTCTGAAATAGAGATCGCGGGAATGCTGGAGATCAGTGATCGCACGCTGCGCCGGGACTGGCGCAAGGCGCGCGCTTTCCTCCTGGCGGAAATGTCGACATGAGCGACTTGCACATCGAGCGCAAGCGCCGCGCATTGGAGATTTTCGATGAAGTCGCCGACCTCGACGTCGATGCGCGCGAGCAAGAGTTGCACACACTGTGCGCGGACGATCCCGACTTGCGTGCGCAGGTGCAGGCCTTGCTCGACGCCGATGCGCATGCCACGGAACCGTTCCATGGGAACGCGGCAGCCTGGGGCAGTGCACTTGACGCCGCGCACGGTGGTTCGGATACAGGTGAGGATGCAGGAACCGACGCGCTGCTCGGGCGCAGTCTCGGCGTTTGGCGGATCGTCGAAATCATCGGTCGCGGCGGCATGGGCGCGGTCTATGCCGTGCAGCGCAGCGATGGCGCTTACGCACAGCAGGCCGCCCTCAAGCTGATTCGCACCAGCGCCGATTCCCCGGCGGCGCGCGAGCGGTTCCTGCGAGAGCGGCAGATCCTGGCGCGGCTGCAACATGCCAACATCGCAACCCTGCTCGATGGCGGGATCAGCGCCGAGGGCGAACCCTACTTCGTGATGGAGAGGGTCGACGGCGTGCCGATCGACCAATGGTGCGATACGCGCGCGCTTGGTCTGCGCGAACGCGTGGTGCTGTTCCTGCAGGTGCTCGATGCGGTGCGCTTCGCGCATCGCAACCTGGTGGTCCATCGCGACCTGAAGCCATCCAACCTGCTGGTAGATGGCGACGGGCACGTGAAGCTGCTCGATTTTGGCATTGCCAAGCAATTGGAAGCATCCGACGTCACCGCCACTCACGACCGCGCCCTGACGTTCGAATATGCGTCGCCGGAACAGTTGCACGATGCGCCGATCACCACCGCCACCGACCTGTGGCAAGTTGGCGTGGTTCTACATCGGCTGTTGTCGGGCGCGCACCCCTTCGGACTGAGCCGCGACACGCCGGTTGCGAAGCAACTGCAGCAACTGGAACGCGAGCCCGAGCCATTGACCCGCGCCGCAGCGCACAGCAGCCTCGAGCAGGCAGCGCAACGCGGCGGGCATAGCCCGGCATCACTGGCGCGCGCTTTGCGCGGCAATCTTGCCGAAGTCGTGCAGGCTTGCCTGCGCCGGGATCCGGAGGCGCGCTATGCCTCCGCCGATGCACTGGCCGGCGACCTGCGTGCATGGCTGGATGATCGGCCGATAGCCGCAGTGCGCCTGTCTCGACGCGAGCGCAGCCGGCTCTGGTTGCGTCGCAACCGAGGTTTGGCGGCATCAATCGCCGCCGTTGCAATCGCCCTGCTCGCCGGGACTGGTGTCGCGTTGTGGCAGGCGCACGAAGCCAGCGCACAGGCGCGCATCGCAGAACGCGAGGCGGCCAACGCACGTGCGTCATTGGCATTTCTCACTGATACCTTGTCTGCATCCGCACCGGAACAGACGCTGGACACTCAGATAAGCGTCCGCCAACTTCTCGACAACGCCCGCCGGCAACTGCAAAGGCGCAACCCGCACGATCTGCAGGTGCGCCAGCCTGTGCAGCGAATGCTGGGCCATCTCTACAACTCGCTTGGCGAGCCGAAGATCGCCGTCGAATTGTTCGAGCAAGGGCTGAAAAACCTTGAGCCGCAATCGAAAACAGAAGCACTGGCGTTGGCGCTGGACATCGACGGCTTTGCCTCCGCACTTGCCTACATGGAACGCGGCAAGGAAAGCCTGGTAGCTGCTGAGCGCTCTGCCGTCCTGCGCGCCAGGTTTGCACCCGACGATATTGAGCAACGCCTGCTGACATTCAATCAATTCGGGTTGGCTTACCTGATGTCCGAGGATGTGGCCAAGGCCGAGCAGCAGTGGTCTGCAGGACTTGCTCTGGCCAAGACGGTCAAGTCACCTCCGGCCGCGGCGGTCATCCAGCTCCATGTGTGGCTTGGTGATCTGGCCCGCGACTTCAAGGGCGACTACCAGCGCTCGCTCGATGTCGCCGATGCAGGGCTGGAATTCGCCCGGCAACAGCGAATTCCGGTGAAATCGCCATTGCGCGTCTCGCTGTTGCGGGTCCGCGGCTCGGCGATGGATCGCATGGGGGAAACTGCAAAGGCGGTGCAAGTTTTGCAGCAAGCCATCGACATCCAGGCCGCGGCGGTCGGTCCGGGCGGCAACGAAATGAGCCAGCTGTACAACGATCTCGGAATTTCCTTGAATCGGCTGGGTCGTTACCGGGATGGGCTAAAGGCGCTGCAACGCGCGCAGGCGGTGCAGAGCGTCTCCCGCGATTCTCCTATGGAGACAGGCATTGGCCTCGCCAACCTGGCTTGGGCCTGCCTTTCCCTGGGTGATTATGCGCAGGCAGAATCCTTGATGGAACGCGCCACTGCCAGTCTCGACCTTTCCGGAATCGGCAAGGACCACCTGGTGCGTCGCAAGATAGAACGGATCGATGCGTCGCTCCTGGTTGCGGCCGGCCGCTACACCGATGCGGACCCGCTGTTGCGGCACTTGCGCGAACGCGCGCGCACGCTCGATGGCCCGGATTCCGATGAGTACGCCTCGGTTCTCAAGATCCAGATGTTCCTTTCCAGGCAGACGCAGGATGAAAAAAACGGCGAATTGTTGGTGGAAGAGGTCCTGACGCGCTGGAGTAAGCTGGTTCCGGCGACGCACCCGGTTTTCATCGAAATTGCCCGTTCCCGGGCCGCCTTTGCACTGATGCGCGGCGATACGCAGGCCGCTGAACGCAACCAGCGCGAGGCTATGACGAAACTGGAAAGCAGTGGGGTCAACCAGACATCCATCGCGGTTGTCCGTGCGGAGCTGGCCGGCATTCGCCTGGCGCGCGGCGATAAGCCAGGAGCGCGCAAGCTGCTCGACCAGGCCTTGCCTGTGCTGCGCGCATCACTATTACCGCAGGAAATCAACCGCAAGGCAGCTGAAGTACTTCAGCACACGCTGAGCGCATAACGCCAAAGTGTGCCTTGCCTGCCGGCGCTAGTGAGCATGCCGCCGGGCATTTAGCTTTGCGCGGACACTGCAACGATTTATCGAACGCGAAGACGGCGATCGAACCCGCCATCGCTTTTGCTCACTGACATTCCGCGCCGCTTGCAGGTGAAAGCCGGAAGGTCGGTTCCACTGAATCGGAAAACGCGCCCATCGGGGTCTTGATGGTGGACGTACCCGATGCGCTGAGCGTGCCGTTGCCATCAGCGTCGAGCGCCAAAGTATAGTTTCCGCCGCCGGACCAGCTGACACCGGCTGCACTCCCGGATTGCTTCCACGAGCCCCCTTGCGCGCCCGAAGGCAACATGTGCATGACAATGCCGGCACTGCTCGGAATATCGAACGGCCCCTCGATGGAACAGACAATCGTGTTGGCCTTGAAATCATTTTGTCCGCCGACGATGTGGTAGCCGCCCTTCTTGGTATCGAACTCCATGGTTGCCTTGCCGACGCCCCGCTTGCTGCGCGCTTCAAACTGGACACTGGCGGACTGTTCTTTCCTATCCGGGCCGGTGTATTGATATTTCGCATCAGCCGGTACCTTGCCACTGCCCGGTTGCAATGCACTGCCACCGCGGAGGGTGGCCGTCACCGTGCCCCGGGTCGGTGCGCCGTCTGACTTCGCGCGCGGCTTGGCGTCGAGGTCGAACGCTGTATTGGGCCGGACTCCCTTGCGCTTGCCGGGGTCACTGGTGACGTCGAGCTTCACGCAATGTCCGCTTTCCCACGGCTTCTTGGCCGCTTCAAGCGCCATGAATGCCGCCAGCATGCCCAACCTCGCCAGGTCTTGCGCAGACTGCACGCTGGAATCGCTCGCGGCCTGGCTGCGGCGATTGACCTTGGTGCCTGTCTCGCCACGTGTCGTGGATAGTGTTTGCGTCAGGTCGACATAACTGCCGCCGCTCATGTCGAACGCGGCCTGCTCCACCCTTACCTCCGAGTCCAGGCGGTCATCGATCAGATGCGCATCATCGTCCAGGAACTTCACCAACTTGGCGCTGACGTTGACGGAGCCGCCAACGCCGGCGTTGGTGGAGGATCGCATTTCGGACTTGGAGGTAAAGCCGACATTGATGCTTCCGTCGGCACCCGGGCAGGTATCCAGCTCGACCTTGGTGGTGATCTTGCCCTCCAAGCCGCCCGGCAACTTGCCTTCGAAGCTTGAGGTCACCGAACTACGTGTCTCCGACCATTGCATGTCAATGCTGGAACCATCGCCACTTTGGGAATGTCTGCCGCTGGCTTGGCCTTCTTTCTGCCCCTGATCCCAGACCGTGATCGCCGCATCCTGCTGCAACAGCCCGGTGATCATTGAGGCGGCAAACCCCGAATACCCGGCCTCGATGCCGGTGTCGGCCATCGGCATCATTTTCGGTAGCTCGTCCTGGAAGCTGCGGACCTTGCGTTCGTAACCGGCGAACAGTTCGCGCAATGCTGCATCGGCCTGCGCTTCACCACCGAGCACCGCATCCAGCCCGCTGGCTCTCATCAGTTCGCGATAGGCGGGATACTCGGCTCGGGTAATCTCCCGCGCAGTCTTGTCGTTGCCCTGCGCATGCAGGCGCGCAAGTTCCGCAGTCACCTCGCGTACCGCGGCTTGCACGGGGTTCGAAGGCGGGGCCTGTTGGCCGACCGTTGCGGCATCAGGCGTTGGCGAACACGCCGCCAGGACGAGTACTGCTGCTAGCAGGCAAGGACGCAACGACTGGCGCATGGCGCGGTATCCGGCAGGTGTTCCCTACGTAAGCGGGAAATCGCCCCGTAACAGGACACCCCAGAAAGGACTTGCACATGTCGCGAGAGCAGGCCGACCTAGTATGCCCATGTGCGAACGACGCCACCGGCATCGACCCGCCGCAACACGTGGTCATCAAGCACGAACAGGGTGTTGCCCGCACTGAAGCACATGCCATTTATCTCGCGGAAATTGGCATGCGCTGCAGTGCCGTCCACCGGGTATTCCTCACGACCGGGACGGTAGTCGCCGGAGCCATAGGCCTCGCCGGTTTCCGCCACCAGTTGTCCACTGGATTCGTCAAGTCGTAACACTTGACGGGTGGCATTGCCGCGCATGAAACGACTACCAATGTGGATGCGTCCCTGAGCGTCCACGCCCAACGCGGAGATGCCGTCCATGTTGCGACCGACAGGACTGTGGCCGGCCTTGTTGTTCTTCAGCACGCGCCGGGCTTGGCCATCCGCACGAACGCGCCAGACCGATACGTACATATCGTCCGAGTCGCCCGCCGCTTTCTGGTCGAACACTTGGCCACCCACTACCATCTCGCCATGCACCGAGTCCCATGCCATGGAGTTCAGCGTCACCCTATCCCACGGATGAAGTTGTCGGTTGCAGGCGCGATCCGCGTCCACCACCGTAGTCACGTTGCCGTCGGCGGTGACCCGGCGTAGTGCGCAGTACGGGTTCCCCGGTTTACTGCCCTGGTCGAGAACCCAGGTGCCGCCTTGCCCGTCGACGATAAGTTGCCCGGGGTTGCTGAAACCTCCCGCGAGTCGCTCAGCGCCACCCTGCGCACTGATTCGATGCAATGCGTTGTCGGACTCGAGCACCATGCTGCCATCCGTGGCCACGGCGAATGCCACGTCGTACGGCATCTGCCCACGCTCGACGGCAGGGCGCGAGACCAACGGCGTAATTGCGCCATCGGGGGCGACGCGCCAGAAACCCTGCCCGATGGCGTACCCGTCGGCGTCCAGACCCGCTTTGCCGGACACGATCACACTGCCATCTGACGCACATTGCAGCCCCTTCATGCTTGCGAACATTGGCGTCTGTGGTGACAGATACGGGTTGATGGCGATGATTTGCAGCTTGCCCTGGGTCGGGTCGAACTTCTTACCGCTGGATACGTTCAGCCACAGGTTTTGCGGCACCTCACCCGAGCGAACGGTGGCCTGTGGCGCGAGATAGACGCGCTGGGCCTCTGACGTCGCCGGGTTCTCAGCCTGAAGCGGCTTCGGACCTTCCGGGGGCTGTTGCACCTGTTGGACAAGACGCTCGACGAGCGTGTTCTCAGCTTTTCGTCTTGCCTCCTCAGCAATGCGCTTGAACAAGCTGATTGATTGCCCGAGAGCCGTACCAGTGACCACCATTGAAGCCAGAGCCAGCAGGGACGCCAATTGGAGTTTGTTCATGGCCTAGATACCGAGGACGGGTATCCATGCCTAGCGAGTTACCGTGGCAGAACCGGACAGGTGCCGTGCGTGGCGGCACTGACGCCCAGGAAAGGCGTTGAAGTCCTCTCTCAACGGACGACGCGCGCGCCTTGCAGATGCGCCACGCCGCCAATGACATCGGTCCACACCAGCCATGCCGCGGTGCTGTCGACGACCAGCTTCGGGCTACCCGTTGCATGCCCACGACCTTCCAGTCTGGCCACTTCCATCCGCTGCAATACGCGTGACAGGTCCGGCGTGTAACGCGCCAGCATCAGGGTCTGGGTACCGTTGGTCTCGCGCAGCCAGCTGACCCACGCCTGCTTGGCGTCAATCGCAACGTCCACGCGGCCGAGTACCTGCTTGCCCGAATCGACCAGCACCGGTGCTGCGAACGTATCGCCAGCATCGATGGTGCGCGCCAGCCGGAGCGCGGGCGTGTCGCCGGCTTCGCTGTACCAGCCGACCACCGCATCATTGCCGCTCGCCGCGATCGCCGGGCCATTGACCGGGCAACCTGCGATCTTCCAGCCGTCAGCATGCACACTGACTGGCGCGCCCCATTTGCCTGCCGTGCGCCGCACCACCGCGATGTCGCGGATGTCGTCATCGCTACGGTCGCGATAGGCCACCAACGGCCCTTTCGTGGTTAACGCGGCGTCGGTCTGGCAGCAATCGCAGGTCTTGCCATCCAGTTCGACGTCGACACCGCGCTCAAGATCCTGGTTGAAGCTGAGCGTGCGCAATTGCATGGCGCCTCCCTCATCCTGCATTTCGCCGTGCGCTGACGCTTTTTCGCGACCGTCTAGCCAGGCGATGCCGATGCTGTCCACGCCTTCCGGCCACATAGCGGCGAAGCCATGTCCCACTGCTTTTTCATCGTTGTTGACGCGGGTCAGCTGGTTCCAGGTCATGCCGCCATCGCGCGAACGCGCCAGCACCGTGTCATAGGCCGATGGACTGGCCGGGTTGGTCTGCAACCACTGCATCCACAGGGCACCATCCGGGGTGCCACGCATGTGTGGCGTGTCTGCCCAATTGGCCAACAGTGAATCACCGATCGCGACCGTCCGCGGCTGGCTCTGCCAACCACCCGCCTCGCTGTACGAACCGAACTGCAGGACGTTGCGGCGGCCTTGTAGCCGGTTGATCCAGCTCAGCAGCAAGCGCCCATCCGGCGCGATGCTGAGGTCGGGCGAGGACGATCCTGCAGCAGCGGGAAGGGCCCACACCTGGTGTTGGTAATCGCTTTTCACAGCTGGTGTTTCGGGCTTGCCGGTCGCCGATGGTTTGCAGGCGGCCAGCGCCAGCACGGCGAAGCAGATCAAGCATGTACAGGTCGTTTTCAAGACGTTCTCCGATTCAATTCAGGCAGCTCGTTCGCGACGCTGGCGTTCCAGATGGACCAGCAACAGCGAGATCGCGGCTGGCGTCATGCCGGGTATGCGTTGCGCCTGGCCGATGGTTTGCGGGCGCACGCGCTCGAGCTTTTGCCGCACTTCCGCAGACAGGCCATCGACCAAGGCATACGCAAACACTGCAGGAATGCCCGTCGTTTCGTGGCGTTGCTGGCGCGCGATGTCTTCGCGCTGGCGCGCGAGGTAACCCGAATACTTGGTGTCGATCTCGACCTGTTCGGCCACCTTCGGATCCGGCACAGCCGGCCCGAGTTCCGGCACGCTGGTCAGGGTCGCGTAATCGAGTTCCGGACGGCGCAGCAAATCCAGCACATTGGTTTCGCGACTGACCTCGACGCCGATATGCCGCGCCACCGCCGCACCCAACGCATTGTTGGGCGACGCCCACAGCGCCGACAGCCGCGCGGTTTCGGTTTCGACAGCCTCGCGCTTTTCATCGAAGCGGCGCCAACGCGGCTCATCGACCAGCCCCAGCTCGCGACCTACGGTGGTCAAACGCGCATCGGCATTGTCCTCGCGCAGCTGCAGCCGGTACTCCGCGCGACTGGTGAACATGCGATAGGGTTCAATCGTGCCCTGGGTGACCAAGTCATCGACCAGCACGCCGATGTAGGCCTGGTCACGGCGTAGCGTCCACGCCGGTTGCTCTTGAACCAGCCGCGCGGCGTTCACGCCCGCCAGCAAGCCCTGCGCCGCCGCTTCCTCGTAACCGGTAGTGCCGTTGATCTGGCCGGCGAAAAACAATCCTGAAATCGCCTTGGTTTCCAGTGAGGCCTTGAGTCCGCGTGGATCGAAATAGTCGTACTCGATCGCGTAGCCCGGGCGGGTGATATGCGCCTGTTCGAAGCCGGCAATGCTGCGCACCAGGTCCAACTGCACATCGAATGGCAACGAGGTGCTGATTCCGTTCGGATAGATCTCGGTGATGTCGAGGCCTTCGGGCTCGACGAAGATCTGGTGGCTCGCCTTGTCGGCGAAGCGCACCACCTTGTCCTCGATCGACGGGCAATAACGCGGGCCAACGCCTTCGATCTGGCCCGAATACAACGGGCTGCGATGCAGTGCGTCGCGGATGATCTGGTGCGTGCGTTCGCAGGTGTGGGTGATCCAGCAACTCACCTGCGCCGGATGATCATCAAGGCTGCCCATGAACGAAAACACCGGGCGCGGATCGTCGCCGGGTTGCTCCACCATCACGCTGTAATCCAGGCTGCGACCGTCGATGCGCGGCGGCGTGCCGGTCTTCAGGCGGTCGACCACCAACCGGCGTTCGCGCAATCTTGCAGCCAGCGTGGTCGCGGGCGGATCCCCCATGCGCCCGGCGGCGTATTGGGTTTCGCCGATGTGAATCTTGCCGGCGAGGAACGTGCCTGCAGTCAGCACCACGGCGGGCGCATCGAAGCGCAGACCGGTGTTGGTCAGTACGCCGCGCACGGCGTCGCTCTCGATCAGCAGATCATCAACCGCGGCCTGGAACACGGTCAGGTTCGGCTGTGATTCCACCGCACGGCGGATGAAGCTTCGATACAGGTTTCGGTCCGCCTGGCAACGCGTCGCGCGCACCGCCGGACCTTTGCTTGCGTTGAGCGTGCGCCACTGGATGCCGGCCGCATCGGCAGCCCTGGCCATGACACCGCCGAGTGCATCGATCTCGCGAACCAGATGGCCCTTGCCGATGCCACCGATCGCCGGGTTGCAGCTCATCGCGCCCACCGTTTCGATGTTGTGGCTGAGCAGCAAGGTGCGCGCGCCTGTGCGCGCAGACGCAAGCGCAGCTTCGGTACCGGCATGGCCGCCGCCGATCACGATGACATCGAAGCTGTAGAAGGCGTTGTTCATGAGTTGGCGATTGTAGGCCCGCGCAACCAATGACGCAGGCGAAATGCGCATTCCAGAGGACTTGGCACGCTTCCTGCTAGATCCCTGTCAGCACTCGGCGTGGCACGCCACAAGCGATAACCGGCATTGGAACAGGGGCTGGTTTCTGCGCACGACGAGGACGCTGCGGGGGCCGACTGTCGGGGGACAGCCGGCCCTCTTTTTTTGCGCGAACCACTTTGGGGCTGTCTTGATCCAGCGCGCGAATGGGCTGGTGCAAGTGGCGCCGGCGACTGCGGGGTAACGGAACAGGGGGGATCCGGAGGTCCCCACAGGTCGCCGGCAAAGAAAGCTTACCTTGTTCGTGTCGCAGACTGACACGTAGGGTCAGGCCCACTCCGACGAATGGCGTGGATCTTCGTGATGAGGGTCACGCATTACCGCGGCGACGGACTGATCTCGCCATCCGAGCGCATTTCGCCACCACTCTTTCGCGATGACGGTTCGCTGCGCTGGCGAGTGAATGGCTGGCGAGATTCGACACGCTGCGGGCGAACCGGTACATCGGACGATGGCAGGGGACGCGCGCTACGCATCGGTCGCTGGCGATCCTCGCGGTTGCGATACCCATTTTCCTGATCGCGTTGCTGCAGACCACCCAAATCCCGCCACGGTGGCGGCCGGTCCTGGTGGTCGTGATCGCCATGGTTCTGGCCGTGGCCATCGTGCTCGTCATGATCAGCATGGCCGCGGGTTCGACGTGGTCGATACCAGTCATTTCCGCCGTAGTAAGGGAAGCCGAAATAACCGCCCGGTGCGCCATACACCAACCGCCCAAAGCGGTCGTAGTAATAGTTACCGCCGAAGCCATACCCGAAATCACCGTAGTAACCGCCTGCGCCTTGGTAGCGGTATTCCACGCTAGGCCTGCCGTAGTAGTAGTCGCCATTCCCGTCGCGGTAGTTGTAGTCCGTTGCGCAGCCGGCGAGCGCGGCAGTCGCCAGGATTGGAAGCAGCAATTTGCGAAGCATGGCGAAATCCCCTTGGTGTTGTCGCGCGATACCACCGCAGCATCGTCCCGCTGCATTGAATACGTGCTTAATCCTGCAGACTCAAGCAAGCAACGCCTGAATCATTCAGCTGACCACCGCTGCGTTAGCATGCGCGCATGAACACCGCCGAAGATGTCCAACCCCGTTTCGCCGATGTGCTGACCGCTGCGGCGCGCATCGCCGCGCATGCGCGGCTAACGCCTGTTGCCAGCTCGCGCTCGCTGGATGCACTCAGCCAAGCAAACCTGTATTTCAAATGCGAGCAGTTGCAGCGGGTCGGCGCCTTCAAGTTCCGTGGCGCGTGCAATGCGGTCTTTGCACTCGATGCCGACGCGGCACAACGCGGCGTGGTGACCCATTCCTCCGGCAACCATGGCGCTGCGCTTGCGTTGGCGTCGCAGATTCGCGGCATTGCATGCCATGTGGTGGTGCCGGAAGGCGCCGTGCGCAGCAAGGTGGAGGCGATCGAAGCCAGCGGCGCC
>JBKJOY010000257.1:0-3427 GCA_046595415.1 Thermomonas sp. | reverse complement strand
CACCGGGCAACCGGTATCGCGCATCACGGCAAGGCTGCGCATGTCGGACACCAGATTGTTGTAGCCGGAACTCGCCCCACGCTCGCAGACCATGATGTCGTGGTTGCCGGTGGACTTGGCTTTCTCGACCACGGGCTTCATGTCCCACGGCGACAGGAATTGGCCTTTCTTGATGTTCACCGGCTTGCCAGCCGCGCACACCTTGGTGATGAAATCGGTCTGCCGGACCAGGAACGCCGGCGTCTGCAAGACGTCGACCACCGAGGCGACCTCATCCATCGGCGTGTACTCGTGCACGTCGGTCAGCACCGGCACGCCGAGTTGGCGCTTGACCTCGGACAGCACGCGCAACCCTTCTTCCATGCCCGGGCCGCGGAAGCTGCCCAGCGAGGTGCGATTGGCCTTGTCGAAACTCGACTTGAAGATGAAGTTGATGCCCAGGCTCGAGGTGATTTCCTTGAGCTTGCCGGCCACGTCGAGCTGCAACTGTTCGGACTCGATCACGCACGGACCGGCGATCAGGAACAGCGGCTGGTTCAGGCCGACCTCGAATCCGCACAGCTTCATGCTGCAGCCTCACTATCTGTTTGTTCGTTGAGCAACCGACCACCGGCTTTGTATTCACGCGCGGCGCGAACGAATCCGATGAACAGCGGATGTCCCTTGCGCGGCGTCGACAGGAATTCTGGGTGTGCCTGGCAACCAAGGAACCACGGATTCTTTGGCCATTCGACCATCTCGACCAAGGTGTCGTCCATCGACTTGGCCGAAAACACCAAGCCCGCGGCTTCGAGTTGGGTGCGATAACGGTTGTTGAATTCGTAACGATGGCGATGACGCTCGCCGACGACATCCTGGCCGTACATGCGATGGGCCAGCGTGCCGGGCTGGATACGCTGTTCCTGCAGACCCAGGCGCATGGTGCCGCCCAGGTCACCATCTTCACTGCGGCGCTCGACGTCACCGGCTTGCGTGCGCCATTCGGTGATCAGGCCGATGACCGGATTCGCGGTATCGCGATCGTTCTCGGTGCTGTTGGCATCAGCCAGCCCGACGATATTCCGGGCCACGTCCACCACAGCCGCCTGCATGCCGTAGCAAATGCCGAAATATGGCAGCCCATGCTCGCGCGCATATTGCGAGGTCAGCACCTTGCCTTCAAAGCCACGATCCCCGAAGCCACCAGGCACCAGTACGCCATCGAGACCGGCCAGCGCGGACGCCGCACCATCACGTTCGATGTCTTCGGATTCCAGCCACTTCAGGTTGACCTTGGTGCGTTGGCGAACGCCGCCGTGCTTGAGCGCTTCGCCGACCGATTTGTACGCATCCTTGTGGTCGACGTACTTGCCGACGATGCCAATGGTGATGTCATCGATCGGACGCTCCGTCGCGTCCACCACTGCCTGCCACTCGGACAGGTCGGCATCCGGTTTGGCCTTGCCTTCCAGATGCAGGTGTTCGACCACGATCTGGTCGAGTTTCTGCGCATGCAACCACATCGGGATCTTGTAGATGTTGTCCAGGTCCAGCGCCGAAATCACCGCGCGCTCCGGCACATTGGTGAACAACGCGATCTTGCGGCGCTCACTCTCGGGCAACGGCTGCTCGCTGCGGCACAGCAACACATCGGGCTGGATGCCGATCGAGCGCAGTTCCTTGACCGAGTGCTGGGTTGGCTTGGTCTTCAGTTCGCCGGCCGCCGCGATGTAGGGCACCAGGGTCAGGTGCATGTACATCGCCATCTGCGGGCCGCGCTCCGTCCGCATCTGGCGGATCGCTTCGAGGAACGGCAACGATTCGATATCACCGACAGTGCCGCCGATTTCAACCAGGGCGACATCGAAACCTGCCGTCGCGGCATCGATGCAACGCTTGATCTCATCGGTCACGTGCGGGATCACCTGCACGGTGCCGCCGAGGTAATCGCCACGGCGTTCGTTGCGGATCACCGCCTCGTAGATCTTGCCGGTGCTGACCGAGTTCAGGCCAGACAGACGCGTATTGACGAAGCGCTCGTAGTGGCCGAGGTCGAGGTCGGTTTCAGCGCCGTCATCGGTGACGAACACCTCGCCATGCTGGAACGGGCTCATCGTGCCCGGATCGACGTTCAGGTACGGATCCAGCTTCATCATCGTGACCCGCAGGCCACGGGCCTCGAGGATCGCAGCCAAAGAGGCAGCTGCAATACCCTTGCCGAGCGAGGACACCACGCCCCCGGTGACGAAGACGAGCGGGGTCTGGGATGCGGGGGAGGTCATGGCGGCAAGGAGTCGCTGGAAAGCCACATTCTAAAGGCAAGCGCGCCAGCCTGCACGCCGCGATTACCGCATGCATGATGGAAGCCATTGATCAGCAACGGGAAACTATCCAACTTCGGGCAAGTCGTCGGATTTCCCCGCTTGACCGGGCTGGCCGCGACGGTAATCCTGCCCCGTCCCCTTGCAGCATCCCTCATGAGCAGTCGTTACAACGCCGAAGATATTGAAGTCCTGTCCGGGCTGGACCCGGTCAAGCGCCGCCCGGGCATGTACACCGACACCACCCGGCCCAACCATCTGGCCCAGGAAGTCATCGACAACGCCGTGGATGAGGCCTTGGCCGGCCACGCGCGCGGCATCGAAGTGACCCTGCATGAGGACGGCAGTTGCGAAGTCAGCGATGACGGCCGCGGCATGCCGGTCGACATCCATCCCGAGGAAAAAATCCCCGGCATCGAGTTGATCCTCACCCGCCTGCATGCGGGCGGCAAGTTCAGCAACAAGAACTACACCTTCAGCGGCGGTTTGCATGGCGTGGGCGTGAGCGTGGTCAATGCGCTCTCCACCAAGGTCGATGTCTACATCAAGCGCGACGGCAACGAATACCGGATGTCGTTCAAGCATGGCGACCGCTCGTCCCCGCTGGAAGTGATCGGCAGCGTCGGCAAGAAGAACACCGGCACCCGCCTGCGCTTCTGGCCGGACCCGAAATATTTCGATACGCCCAAATTCAACCTGCGTGCGATCAAGCACCTGCTGCGCGCGAAGGCCGTGCTGTGCCCGGGACTGACCGTCAGCCTGTTTGATGTGGCCAGTGGCGAGCGCATCGAGTGGCATTACGAAGATGGCCTGCGTGATTATCTGAAGGGCGAACTGGCCGATCGCGAATTGCTGCCGCCGGACCTGTTCGTCGGCTCAGTGAAGAAGGACATCGAAACGGTCGACTGGGCAGTGGCGTGGGTGGTGGAAGGCGAGTTGGTGCAGGAGAGCTACGTCAATCTGATTCCGACCGCCCAGCACGGCACCCACGTCAATGGCCTGCGCACCGGCTTCACCGATGCATTGCGGGAGTTTTGCGACTTCCGCAACCTGCTTCCGCGCGGTGTCAAGCTGGCGCCGGAAGACGTGTGGGATCGCGTCGCGTTCGTGTTGTCGGTGAAGATGAC
>JBKJOY010000151.1:0-12101 GCA_046595415.1 Thermomonas sp. | reverse complement strand
GCCTGACCAATGGCGAGGACGCCGAGGCCGCGCGCGCCCGCGTGGTCGCTGCTGCCGGCGGCGCGCTGCATGTCACCGACGTGGTCAGCAAGGAGCGCAAACGCCGGCCATCGCCGCCGTTCACCACCTCGACCCTGCAGCAGGAGGGTGCGCGCAAGCTCGGCTTCACCACTCGCAAGACCATGCAGGTCGCGCAAAAACTCTATGAAGGCGTGGCGATCGGCGAGGAAGGCACGGTCGGCCTGATCAGTTACATGCGTACCGACTCGGTGAGCCTGTCGCAGGATGCGCTGATCGAAATCCGCGACGTGATCGCGCGCGATTTCGGCACGGATTCATTGCCGGACCAACCCGTGGTCTACAAGACCAAGTCCAAGAACGCGCAGGAAGCACACGAAGCGGTGCGCCCGACCGCTGCGCTGCGAACGCCCGCACAGGTGAGCCAGTACCTGACCGATGACGAGCGCAAGCTGTACGAGTTGATCTGGAAGCGCACGGTCGCCAGCCAGATGATCCCGGCCACGCTCAACACGGTCAGCGTGGAACTGGCCGCAGGCAGCGAGCACAGCTTCCGCGCCAGCGGCACGACCGTCATCGTCACCGGCTTCCTCGCGGTGTATGAGGAAGGCAAGGACAGCAAATCCGCCGAAGACGATGACGAAGGCCGCAAGCTCCCGGCGATGAAGCCCGGCGACCGCATCCCGCTGGACCGTATCCATACCGACCAGCATTTCACCCAGCCACCGCCGCGTTTCACCGAAGCCGCGCTGGTCAAGGCGCTGGAAGAACACGGCATCGGCCGACCATCGACGTATGCCTCGATCATCGCAACCTTGCTGCGTCGCTACACCGAGATGGACGGACGCGCCTTCAAGCCCACCGACGTGGGACGCGCGGTCAGCAAGTTCCTGAGCTCGCACTTCACCCGCTACGTCGACTACGACTTCACCGCCAAGCTCGAGGATGAGCTGGATGCGGTGGCCGACGGCACCGAGGGCTGGGTGCCGCTGATGGAGAAGTTCTGGGGCCCGTTCAAGCAACTGGTCGACGAAAAAAAGGAAAATCTCGACAAGATCGACGCCGGCAGCGTGCGCGTGCTCGGCAGCGATCCCGAAAGTGGCCGCCAGGTCAGCGCGCGCATCGGTAAATACGGCCCGTTGGTGCAGATCGGCACCGTCGAGGACGAGGACAAACCCCGCTTCGCCTCGCTCAAGCCGGGCCAAAGCATCTATGCGATCAGCCTGGACCAGGCGATGGAACTGTTCCTGCTGCCGCGCGCGCTGGGCGAATCCAACGACGAATCGGTGACTGTCGGCATCGGTCGCTTCGGTCCCTTCGTCAAGCGCGGCAGCGTATACGCGTCGCTCAAGAAAGAAGACGACCCGTACACGATCGAACTCGCACACGCGATCTTCCTGCTCGAAGAAAAGGAAGAGATCGCGCGCAATCGCATCATCAAGCAGTGGCCCGACAGCGAGATCCAGGTCCTGAATGGTCGCTTCGGTCCGTATCTGTCGGACGGCGCGCTGAATGGCAAGATCCCGAAGGACCGCGAGCCCGCGTCGTTGAGCCTTGCGGAAGCGCAACAGTTCATGGCGGAAACAGGCAAGCCAGCGCGCAAGGGCTTCGGTGCCAAGAAAGCGGTGAAGAAAGTCGCCAAGAAGGCAGCGGTCAAGAAAGCACCTGCAGCAAAAGCCCCGGCGAAAAAGGCCGCCAGCAAGACTGCAAAGAAATCGCCTGCCAAGAAGGTTGCGAAGAAGACTGTGAAAAAGGCCGCGGCCAAGAAGACATACGTCAGTCCGCATCCAGAACCAGTCGAACCCTTGCTCACAGCCGCAAAAGTGGAACTGGGCAAGAAGCGCATCATCAAGAAACCCTCGCGCGACGAAGCACCTTTCTGAGCAACGTCGTCGTTCCGGCGAAGGTCGGAATGACGCATCGAACGTCGCACATTGCACGATCGCATGACACCTGACGCCAACATCGCCGACGCCATCGCCGCACTCCGACGCGGCGGCGTGATTGCCTATCCCACCGAAGCGGTGTGGGGATTGGGGTGTGATCCAGTCAATGAAGCCGCCGTCATGCGCCTGCTGGCGCTGAAACAGCGGGAGGTCGACAAGGGCCTGATCTTGATCGCGGCAGATACTGCGCAGCTCGCGTCCTACATCGACATGGCCGCACTCGATGACACACAGCGCGCAGCGGTGCTTGCCAGTTGGCCCGGACCGCATACCTGGATCGTGCCGGCATCGGCTCATGCGCCCGCTTGGATCACCGGCTCGCACGCCGGCATCGCGGTGCGGGTCAGTGCGCATCCGCTGGTCATCGCCTTGTGCAAGGCCTACGGCGCTGCGTTGGTGTCGACCAGCGCCAACGTGGCAGCGCAACCTGCCGTGTCAACCCGCGATGCATTGGATCCCGTGATCGTCGCTGGCGTCGATGCGGTGACAGGCGGCGAAACCGGCGACCAGCTGCGCCCGACCACGATCCGCGATGCCCGCAGCGGCGACACCCTGCGGATCTAGCGCACACCGCGGTGACGCTCCAATTTGCGATTCAGCGTCAGCGTTGCAAGATGGGCGCATGAAATCCGTCTTTGCCGTCATCGCGCTGGTTTGCCTGTCCGGCGTGATCCCTTCGCCTCGCGCATCAGCGCAAAGCAGCGAGGTGCGCATTTATCGCTGCACCGACAGCGCCGGCAAGCAGACCTTGCGCGATACCGCCTGCCCGAAGGGCCAGCAGCAACAGGTGCGCGAGATGCTCCGCCCCAAGGATGCGCCTCCAGTGAAGTCCTCCGGTCCGGCACCCAGAGCGACACCGCCTCTGCAGGTTCCCGCACCCATCCATGTGGTTTACCTCGTTCCACCACGGCCGATGTACGAATGCGTGACCCCAGATGGCACACGTTATGCCAGCGACGACAACGCCGGCAATCCGCGCTGGGTGCCACTGTGGACGCTGGGCTATCCGGCGGTTTGGCCAACCACCTCGCTGGGCAGCAATATCGGTGGCGCACCACCACGTCCAGGCAGCGGCACACGCCCCCCACGCGGCGACATCAACTGGCCGGTGGCCAGCGGCGGTGGCCAGTGGATCCGCGATGATTGCGCGATGCTGCCACCCGCGGACGTTTGCGCGCGCCTGCGTGATCGGCGCAAGGACATCCGCACCCGCTTCTTCAATGCGATGCCATCCGAGCGCGACGTATTGCGGGTCGAGGAACGCAGCCTCAACGCGCGACTCGACAACGATTGCGGAGGCCACTGATGCTGCGTGCGCTCATCTTGCTTGGCCTGTTGCTGTGCACCCATGCGGCGTTCGCGCAGGAAACCGTGTTCTACAAATGCACCGACGCCAAGGGCGCAGTGTCGGTCCAGAACGGTACGCCGTGCGCGAAGGGCATGAAGCAGGAGGTGCGCCGCATCGGTGAAGTGCGCACGGTACCGGTACCCGCGAAGAAACCCGCAGCGGAACCAGCCGCTGCCGCGCCGGTGTATGGCGAATTCGTGATGGTCAGCGGACCCAACATGAAGCGCACGCCGGCGCCGGAATCCGCGGAACTGCCGGCACCGCCGCCACTGTTCCAGTGCCGCACATGGGACGGCAACGACTACCTGGGCGAAGAGGAAAAGCCCGCGCCTCGCTGCGCCGCATTGCAGGTGGTCGGCATTGATGGCAGCCAGGATTCGGGCGGTGCCAGCGCCTGCGAGATGCGCGATGACACCTGCGCCGCCATTGCGGCGGAGGGCCTGTGCGATGCGTGGTTGCGTCGCCTCGACGATGCCGAATTCAAGCTCAGGTACGCCAGCGACGACAACCGTCGCGAGCGCCAAAACGCGTTCGACGCGATCGATGCCAAGGTCAAGGCAAGCCGGTGCTCACCCGTGGCGCCGGTGGTCGACCCGAAAGCGGCCAAACCGGCACCAACGCCTTCGCCCTAGCCCTGCCAGCGCACGCGGTTAGAATCCGTAACGCAGGAAGCCGCCATCGACTGCAATGACTTCGCCAGTCACATAGCTCGATGCCGGCAGGCACAGGAACGCGGCCGCAGCCGCCACTTCCTCGGGTTCACCAACGCGGCCCATCGGCGTGCGCAGCAGGACTTCGTCGAGATAATCGGGATCGGATAATTTGCCGGAGGTGCGCCGCGTGCGGATGTACCACGGCGCCACCGCATTGACGCGCACGCCGTCCTCGGCCCATTCCACCGCCAGGTTGCGGGTCATCTGCTGCAGCGCCGCCTTGGCCATGCCATACGGCGCACCACTGCGCACGTGGGTCATGCCGGACACGCTGCCGATATTCACGATGCTCGACGCGGGATGCTTGACCAGCATCGGGTACGCACCGCGGCACAATTCGAACGCGCTGAACAGGTTGGTTTCGAAGATGCCGCGCCACTGGTCTTCGCCGTAGTCCAACACCGGCCGTGTGACGTTGCCACCCGCATTGTTGACGAGGACGTGCAGCCCGCCGAGGTCGCCAGCCCAGTCCAGGATTTCCAGGCGTTGTTCGTCATCGCTGACATCGGCCGGCATCGCCAGCACCGCATCTTCCGGACCGGGAAATTCTTCCTCGAGTTCAGCGCGGGCAGCCTCCAGCGCGTCGGGATCGCGCGCCACCATCAGCACTTGCGCGCCGAACCCCAGCAGCTCACGGCAGATCGCGAACCCGATCCCCGCACTCGCGCCGGTCACCAGCGCGCGTTGCCCATCCAGCCTCCAACGATTGCGATCCATGCACGGCTCCTGCGCGATCTGTGTCGGGCGTAGCATACGACCGATCCCGGCCCTTCCCGCCCCGCCGGCGCTGGAGTTACCTCATGCCTATCCCGCGCACCATGCCATCTGCCGTGGTCTTGGCTTGTTTGCTACTGACAGCCTGCTCCGCGCCCAAGCCGCCCGATGAGGAGCGCCGACCGGAACCACAGGCGCAACCGAAGTCGGCCATGGTCGAAGCCGCCAATGGCTACAAGGACAGTGCCCGCGCCTCGGTCACGGCATCAGAGGATGCCGCCAAGCATGAACAGGCAGATCTCGACGCGGCGACGCAGTAACGAGGCGCGAACCGTTTATTCGACGGCGCAGAAGCAATGCGCCAGCGGCATTACACGCACGTTGCCGCGCTGCTGCATGACGGTATCCAGCAGGCGCAACGGGGCCTGCGCCTTGATGTGCTGGAGCATCAGCACCTCGCCGATGCCGCTGGAGCGCAGCAGCGCCACGCCGGCATGGCTTTCGACCAGGCCACCCAGCCATTGGCCGAACGGCTTGACGCCTTGTTCGAGGTAGCGCGTCTGCCATGTGTCGGATTTACCCAGCTTGGCACGCGTGGCGGCATCGGCCACGGCCGCATCCAAGCCACCGAATGCATCCACCAGGCCACGTTGCTTGGCCTGCTCGCCACTCCACACCCGCCCGCGCGCGATCGCATCGATCTGCTCGACGCTGCGCCCACGCGCCTTCGCCACCTTGCCGGTGAAATCCCGGTAGCCCTTGTCGATCACCGACTGCACGACGGTCGCCACGCCCGGGTCCAGCGCGCGGGTCACGTCGAATGCACCGGCGTAGCGCGTGGTGGCCACGCCGTCGGTGTGCACGCCGATCTTGTCCAGTGCGCGGTCTGCGGTCGGGAACAGGCCGAATATGCCGATCGATCCGGTAATCGTGGACGGATCGGCATAGATGCGATCCGCGTTCATGCTGATCCAATAACCACCCGACGCAGCGACGTCACCCATCGACACCACCACGGGCTTTCCGGCCTCCTTCAGCGCGGCCACTTCGCGACGGATCTGCTCGGACGCGAACACTTCGCCGCCGGGTGAATTCACCCGCAGCACCAGTGCCTTCACGTTCTCGTCGTCGCGCGCCTGACGCAGCAATTCAGCGGTGGATTCGCCACCCACCTTGCCGGCAGGTTGCTCGCCGCCGGCGATCTCGCCCTCGGCCACGACCACGGCCACCTGCGGGCGCAGGTCCGCCTGCGGCAAGGCGCCATCCAGGTGCTTCAGATAAGCATCCAGTGAGACTTGGCGAAAGCCACCCTCGGCGTTGTCATCGGCCACGCCACGCTCGGCCAGCAAGGTATCCACATCCTCACGCGTCTTCAGGCCGTCGACCAGTTTCTGGGTGAGCGCGAGTTGGGCGACATCACCGTTCGCTGCGGTGACCTGTTCGGGCAATGCGTCGATCCGTGCCGCCATCACAGCGGGGTCGATCCCGCGCGCTTTGCCGATGTCGGCCAGCATCCGCTCCCACACGTCGCTCATCCAGAACAGATCCGCCTGCTTGGCTTCCGGCGAGGCGGCATCCAGTACGTACGGTTCGGCGGCGGACTTGAACTCACCGACTTTGAACAGGTGCATGTCCACGCCCAGCTTGTCCTGCAGGCCTTGGCGGAAATACTGGCGATAAGCGGCCAGGCCTTCCAGCATCACCCCACCCGGCGACATCGGATCGAGGTAGACCTCGTTCGCCTGCGCTGCCAGCAGGTACTGGCCCTGGTCGTAGTTTTCGCCAAACGCGACGATTTGCTTGCCGCTGGCGCGCAGCCTGGCAAGTGCAGCCGCGACCTCCCGCAGCGAGGCGAAGCCGCTCGGCTGGAATTCACTGAGTTCCAGCACCACGCGCTCGATGTGCTTGTCGGTACGCGCCGCTTCCAGTGCACGCAACATGTCGCGCAGGCGCACTTCGCGGCAATCGTTGCCATTGGTCGCGCGCGCGAATGCGCGGCTGACCGGATCGCAGCTGAACTGCTCCACCAGGCGGCCCTGCGGCGCAATGACCAGGGCGGAGCGGTCGCTGGGCGGCGCCAGCTTGCTGCCACTGAACATCACCGCCAGGACAAGCACCACCACGAACAGGAACAGGATGTTGAAGACCAGCCGGCGGCTGAAATTGACCGCATCCCACAGCCCGATGACCAAGCGTGCGATGGGACCGCGGGTGCGCGGCGGGTACGCCGGTGAATTCATTGAGTGCTCCGGGAAAACGGTGCCGAACGATGCGGCGGCGGGGACATGCTAACGGGCGAGCGTAAAGCCTTCATGCGGCATCGGTCATCGTGACCGATGGCGGCGCTGAGGCTGTCAACGAGATGGGGACGCGCAGGCTGCTGCGCAAGAACCGGCGCGCCAGCAGGAACGCAGCCACTGACAAGCCGGCGGTCAATCCAATCCACATGCCTCTCGGGCCCATGGCTGGTGTGAAGCCGCCAAGCCCAAGTCCCAGCCCAATACCCACCGGCATGCCGATGCCCCAGTAGGCCAGCAAGGCCAGCAGCATCGGCATGCGCGTGTCCTTCAGGCCGCGCAACGCCCCTGCCGACAGCACCTGCACGCCATCCGGAAACTGGAACAAGGCCGCGTACAGCAGCAGGGAAGCCGCCAACGCGGCCACCGTCGCATCACTGGTGTACAAGCCGGCGATCGCGTGGTTCGCGGTCAGCATGATCGTGGCTGACGCCGCCTGCGTGCACAACACCAGCGCCATCCCGGCGAAGGCAGCACGGCGGATGCCCTCGCGGTCGCCGCGCCCCAGGGCATGGCCGACGCGCACGGTGGTGGCCTCGGCCACGCCGAACGGAATCATGAAACACAGCGACGCGATGTTGATCGCAATCTGGTGCGCAGCCACCGGCAATTCGCCCAGCCGTGCAATCAGCAACGCGGTCACGATGAACAGGCTGCCTTCCATGCTGATGGTGACGCCAATCGGCAGGCCGGTCAGCAGCAATCCGCGCAGCACACGCCAATCCGGGCGCTGGAAGTCTGCGTACAGACGCAGGTCGGCGAAACGCGGTGAACGCCAGAGATACAACCCGAAGGCGAGCATCTGCAGCCAGAACATCGCCGCAGAGGCCCAGCCCAGCCCAGCCGCGCCCATTTCCGGAAAGCCCAGCAAGCCATTGGTCATCACGTAGCCCACTGGCGCGAGCAGCAACAAGCCACCGAAACCCAGCAGCATGGTCGGCAATGACCAATGCAGGCCGTCGCTGAGATAGCGCATCGCCAGGTACAGGGTGAACGCGGGGATGCCCCAACGGATCGCGTGGATGAAGTCGGTCGCGCCCGGCACGATTTCGGGCGCGATACCCATCGGCATCAGCACCATCGGCAGCACGGTCATCAGCACGAACAGCAGCAGGCCCAAGCCGAGCGCGAGCCACAGCGCCTGCCGCCACAGCGGACCGATTTCGTCACGGCGGCCGGCCCCATCCAGTTGCGATACCGAGGGTGGCAGGCACATCAAGGTACCCATCGGCAGCATCATCGGCAGCCAGAACAACGCGGTGCCCACCGCCACCGCCGCCAGCGTGCGCGTGCCGTGGTGGCCGGCGACAAGGGTGTCGACAAAACCAACCAGGCCATGCGACAGGTGCCCGGCTGCAAGCGGCGCGGCCAGCCGAGCGCTTGAGCGCACTTCATCGGCAAAGCGCGGCGTGGCGGAGGCGCTGGTCATATTCTGCTCGGAGACAGGTTGCAGCGTGGCGCAACGGCTGCTGAAAACTGGCGCAATGGCGCGCGGGCTGCCATCTTACCGGCCGCAGGAGAGACATCGATGACCGAACCCACCACGCCCCCCGAAAACTGTCGCAATTGCGGTACCCAATTGCTGGGGCCGCACTGCTACCAATGTGGGCAACCGGTGAGCGGGCTGGTGCGGCCGCTCGGCAATCTGTTCGGCGACGTGCTCGACAACGTGTTCAACATCGACACCCGCATCGTGCGCACGCTGGGTCCGTTGTTCGCCAAGCCCGGCGTCCTCACCTCGGAATATTTCGCCGGTCGCCAGGTGCGTTACGTGACGCCTGTCAGGCTGTTTTTCTTCTTGTGCATCTTCGCGTTCTTCGTCGGCAGCATGACGACGTCCAACGACGACGTCGGAATCCAGAGCGATGTGGACAAAAGTCCGATTGCCGCAGCGACCACCGAAGCCCAAGTCATCAAGCAACGCGATGCGGAACTGGCGAAGCTGGCGGTCGCGCGCAAGTCGATCCCAGCGGGCCCCGGCAAGGGCGGCGCGGAAATCGGCATGCGTAACGCCGAGGCTGCCGTATCCGGCACCGCTGAGGCACGCATCAAGCAATTGCGCGAGGCCGCCAGCAAGGGCGAACCGATCCCGCCACCGATGGATGAGCAACTCAGTTTTGGCGACAAGCCATGGGACCCCAAGAGCAATCCCGTGCACATCCCCGGCGCACCGGCATTCGCGGATACTTGGTTCAACGACAAAATCGCCCGCGCGAAGGGAAACCTGCAGCGCATGAAGACCGACCCTGCGTCCTACAAGGATGCGTTCCTCGGCGCGATTCCCACGGCGCTGTTCGTTCTGGTTCCGCTGTTCGCGTTGCTGCTGAAGGTGCTGTACGTATTCAAGCGCCGGCTGTACATGGAGCATCTGGTCGTCGCGTTGCACAGCCACGCCTTCATGAGCCTGGAACTGCTGCTGATCTTCGCGACGCTTGGGATCCAACGCCTGATGTCCACCGATTCCTTCGCGGCCGATGCTGGCGGCTGGGTGATGGGGCTGTTGATCGCGTGGATCCCGGTGTACCTGCTGCTGATGCAAAAACGCGTGTATGCGCAGGGCTGGACGATGACGCTATTGAAGTTCTTCGTGCTCGGCACCGTCTACTCGATCCTGCTCGGGCTCGCCATCGCAGCCGCAGCGGCGGCTAGCCTGGTGTGGATGTAAGCGGACGCCAGGAAGCGGACGCCAGGCATCAGCGATCGAGTTGAGCGCGCAACCAGGCGCCGCGTTGCGAAGGTGTTTGTGCCAGCAGTTCCGTGCGCACGCGATCACGATCTTCGGGTGCGGTGGTTTGCGCCAGCCGCGCCAGCACCTCCCAGCCAGCGTGGTCGGTCTGCCGCAGCACTTGCAGCAGCGCGTCGCGCTGTTCGGCATCGACATAGGCAAACAGCGCGTCGATGGAGGGCCAGTCGCGGCCCAGGCTCGGGCCAAGCCACCAACCACTGCGCGCATCGGATGACAGCGCATCGAAGCGCGCACGCACGCCTGGCTGTTGCTGCGGATCCAGCGCCCGCCAACGTTGGGCGATGACGCGCAACTGCATTCGCTCGTTCGCGCTCAGCGCGCGCCACGCCTGCCAGTGGCCGCGCTGGATGCCACGCACACGCGCTGGCAAGGCATCCAGGCTGCGCGCGCGCGCAGCCTGTGCGGCGGCTTCACCGGCCGCATCCATCGGGGTGCGCGGCACCGCTGCTGTGATCACGGGCAGCGGGATCACATCCGGCGCACGCGGATCCTCGCTGTTCACTGCGAGCCAGGACAGGAATGCCAATTGGTTGGCATGGGCGGCTTCCTCCGGCGCTGCCAGCGCCTCGCGATCCGGATGCAACGCAAGATCACCGGCATTGAAGCGGGCTTTCGGTTCGTCGGCAGCCGTCAAAGGCTCGACCTTGATCGTGGCCGTCCAGCGCTCGAGTACCGCACGCCCGGCCGGATGCAGGAAAAAGGTAGTCGCGAATACCAGCACGCAGATCGCCACGCCCAACCACAGCCAACGCACGTGGTGGCGGGGCGTTGGGCTGGAGTCCATGTCGTCGGTGGCTGCACTGACCCCAGCTTTGCCGTTGGCGGGCTCAGGCGCTGCCGCCGTGCGCGGCGCGCAGGCCAACCGGTCGGGCACGGGCTCGGCATTCGCCAGTTCCCGTTGCACCGCCGCGCGCCAGGCCCGCCACACATCGACATCGGGCTGGCCAAGCGCATCCAGCGGCAAGCCGTCGCGGATCGCGTCCTGATAGGCCGCCACCGAGGTGCCCAGCGCGGTGGCCGCCGTGGCATCGTCCAGCTCCGCGACCATCTGCAACAAGACGGCTGCACGCTGGACTGGCGGAAGCCGGGCGATGCCCGGCAACGGCAGGTCGTTCCCGGACGCATCCGGCTGGCGCAAGTGCGGGGTCGCCAGCAACAGGCGCCAGTATTGTTGCGGCCACTGCGCGATCGGCCATTGCCCGGCTTCCGTGGCAAATACCCGGGCCACCACGGCCAGGGCCTGATCGGCGGGCTTGATGGCACCGGCCTGCACGGTCGCCAGCAGGCGCGCGCGCTGGGAGACGCCGCGCACGAAGGCGGCAATAGCGGGAGACGAGGACATGGTCATTGCGGACGATTCGGCACGCCGCATCTTAGCCGGACACCCGGTCAAGCGACCTGCGAAAAAGCGCTTGACACTGCCGCAAGGAGCCTCTTCGCCAGCAATGGTGCGGCCTGTGGGTAAATCGGTTGTGCACAGGCGTCATGAAATGGTCATTCACGCCTGTTTCACGCAAATTTCATCCGCGGAAGCACGGACGTTTCACGCCTAAGTCATTGAATGTAAGTGGTTTGCTTGTTTTGGCTGTTTTTTCACCAACGTCCGTGAGGGCTATGCCGCGAGCCCATTGCGCAGATGTGAAGACAGGCAGTGCACAGACTTATCCACAACCGATGTGGATAAGCGGGATTTCCTTGGCGGGACAGTCGCTTACAGCACTTTGCGTGATCGTTGGCTGAGTTGTGGCTCGCAACTTGGGGTTGACGCGGCAGGCACCATAGGCAGAGCCCGATTTGTTGGGCGGAGGCTAGACTGGCGCGATGCAGGCCCCTCGTCCCGTGCTGCGTGTCGCCCTGCCGCTGCCGCTGCCGCAGCCGTTCGACTATGCGCCGCCGCCGGGCATCGACGCCGCTGGCGTGCAACCCGGACAGCGGATCCTGGTGACGTTCGGTGCGCGGGAACTGATGGGCTTCGTGACCGCCCAAGCCGCCGCCGATCCCGGCATCGAACTGAAAGCCGCCCTGTCGCTGCCGGATTCGCAGCCCGTGCTTCGCGGCGAGCTGTTCGAGTCCCTGCAGTGGCTCGCGCACTACCTGCACGCGCCCTTGGGCGAAGTGCTGGCCTCCGCGCTGCCCAGTGCCCTGCGCCGCGGCGAGCCGCTGCCCGACACCACCGCTTACGGGTGGTTGCTGACCGAAGCAGGTCGCACCGCCTTGCCGTCGATGCGGGTCGGAAGACCGCAAGCACTTGCTACCGCGCTGAGTGCCGGCACCCTCGATGAGGCATTGCTGGATGCGATGCAACCGGGCTGGCGTGCA
>JBKJOY010000050.1:0-2659 GCA_046595415.1 Thermomonas sp. | reverse complement strand
GATCCTTGCCTGCGGCACCAGCTATTACGCGGGCCTGGTCGCACGCTATTGGCTGGAAGCCATCGCCGGCATTCCCTGCGCCGTCGATATCGCCAGCGAATACCGCTACCGCAAGGTGGTTCCGAATCCCAACCAGTTGATCGTCACCATCTCGCAGTCCGGCGAAACCCTGGACACGATGGAGGCGCTGAAATATGCGAAGTCATTGGGCCAAGCGCGCACGTTGTCGATCTGCAACGTGCCGGAAAGCGCGATCCCGCGTGCAAGCCAGCTGGTGTTCCTGACCCGCGCCGGCGCCGAGATCGGCGTGGCATCGACCAAGGCCTTCACCACGCAACTGGTCGCGCTGTTCGCGTTGACCGGCGTGCTGGGGAGACTGCGCGGCGCGATCAATGATGAACAAGAAGCATCCTATCTGGACGACTTGCGCCACCTGCCCGGAAGCGTGCAGCACGCGTTGAACCTGGAGCCACAGATCGCGTCGTGGGCGGAGAAATTCGCACCGAAGCAACATGCATTGTTCCTTGGACGCGGCATGCATTATCCGATCGCGCTTGAAGGTGCATTGAAGCTCAAGGAAATTTCCTACATCCACGCCGAGGCCTATCCAGCCGGCGAGTTGAAGCATGGCCCGCTGGCGCTGGTGGACGAGGCGATGCCGGTGGGGGTGATGGCGCCGCACGATGCGCTGCTGGAAAAAGTGAAGTCGAATATCCAGGAAGTGCGCGCGCGCGGCGGCGAGATGTTCGTGTTCGCCGATGCCGACAGCAGCTTCAGCGAATCCGAACAGGTGCATGTGATCCGCACCCCGCGCCACGTTGGCGTGCTCAGCCCGATCGTGCACACCATCCCGGTGCAACTGCTGGCGTACCACACCTCGCTCGCACGCGGCACCGACGTCGACAAGCCACGCAACCTGGCCAAGTCGGTGACGGTGGAATAACCGCGGCGCAGGGCGACGCGCTGCGCACCTCACGCCAGCGCTTCGACCTCGCTCGGCAATGCATTAAGCGCCGCATTGCCGCAGCCGCCTTCAACGGCGAGTGGATCGGTCAGATCGTTGTAGCTTTCACCGGGCAACGTCGACGCGCGCGACAGCTGGATGCCCTCGCGTCCGTGGCCGAATCCGTGTGGCAGACAGGCGGCGCCCGGCATCAGCCCGCTATCGGCCTGGACCTCGGTGTGGATCTCGCCGACCCGCGAACGCACCGACACCCGCGCACCATCGCGCAGTCCGCGTGCGGCCATGTCGTCGGGATGCATCAGCAGCTGGTGGCGCGGCTTGCCCTTGGCCAGGCGCGGTGCGTTGTGCATCCATGAGTTGTTGCTGCGCACATGACGGCGTCCGATCAGGCGCAGGCCATCACTCATTGCATGGCCCAGATCGCGCGCGGCGAAGCGCGCCAGCTCAGCCATCAGTGGCGCAGGCGCGCATTCGATGCTTCCGCTCGCGGTCTGCAGCCGCGTGAGCAATGACGGGCGCAGCGGGCCGAGGTCGAGCCCGTGCGGTGCAGCGTCGAGCGCCTGCATGTCCAGCCCGCTGTCGCCCCGCGCCAGGCCCATCGCGATGAGGTCGCGCGGCGGCGGTAGCGGACGCCATTCCTTGCCCGCACACGCTGCGTAGGCAGCGCCCACACCGTTGATGATTTCCCAATCGGCGCGCTCGTCGTCGTGGCGCGCATGCAAGGCACGGTTGAGCCGCGCGACGCGTCGAACCGCGAAGGCGTTGAAGATCGAGTCGTAGTGATCCTGGGTCAGTGGCGATGCCGGCGGCAGGATCAAATTGGCGTGGCGCGTCGTTTCGTTGATGTAGATGTCGATCGCGACCATGAATTCCAGGCCTTCGAGGGCCGTGTCCAGCGCACGTCCATCCGGCGTGGACAGCACCGGGTTGCCAGCGCAGGTGAGCAGCGCACGAACCTGGCCAGCGCCGGGTGTTGTGATCTCCTCGATCATGCAGGCGACGGGAAGCTCACCGGCGAATTCCGGCAAACCGCGCACGCGGCTGTGCCAGCGTCCGCGCGTGCCGGGGTTGGTGCCCGGACCTGTGATAGGGATAGCGGGTTCGTTTGGAAGTGAGCCGCCAACGCGGTCCAGATTGCCGGTGACCAGGTTCACCAGCTGCAACAGGTACTGGCACAGCGTGCCCCACGGCTGCACCGACACGCCCATGCGGCCATACGCCACCGCGCGCGGCGCGGCATGGAAGTCGGCCGCCACCCGCGCAACGACCGCCGGCGCGATGCCGGTTTCCGCCTCGAGGGTGTTCGCGTCGATGCCCGCAATTTCTGCAAGCACGAGATCCAACCCCGCCAGGCGCCCTGCATACGCATCCAGCCGTGGCGGTCCTATGTGCAGCAGCGCTTTCAGCAGTGCGACCAGGAAAAGCGCATCGCCGCCCGGACGAATCGCAATGTGCTGGCTGGCGACTGCTGCGGTTTCAGTACGTCGAGGATCCACCACGACAAGTTTTCCGCGCGCCATCAACGCCTTCAACCTGCGTGGGAATCCCGGCACAGTCATCAGGCTTCCGTTCGAAGCCATGGGGTTTGCCCCCAGCATCAGGAAGTAGTCGGTGTGGTCGATGTCGGGGATCGGCAACAGGAACTGGTGCCCGTACATCTGCGCGCAAGTGAATTGATGTGGCCACTGGTCCACG
>JBKJOY010000306.1:0-7718 GCA_046595415.1 Thermomonas sp. | reverse complement strand
AGGCCGGCGACTGCCGCACCGGCGTGTGCCTGATGCAAATGGGAAAGGGCTTGGATACCGGCCCTGTCTCGATGTCGCAATCACTTGATATTGGCGCGAGTGAGACCAGCGGTCAGTTGCACGACCGGCTGGCCGCACTCGGTGCGCAGGTGCTGTCCGATGGCCTGGGCCTGCTGCGCGCCGGCTTCAAGCCGATCGCCAAGCCGCAGCCGGCGGCGGGCGTGACCTACGCGCACAAGCTCGACAAGGCCGAAGCGACACTGGACTGGACGCAACCGGCGCGGGTATTGGCGGACAAGGTGCGTGCCTTCAATCCGTGGCCGGTCGCCGAGGCGCGCCTGCTGGACGAACGCCTGCGCATCCATGGCGCGGTGGCGTTGGACGAGCCGCATGCCTCGATGCCAGGCGAGATCGTGCGGATGGGCCGGGACGGTATCGATGTCGCCTGTGGCGAGGGTGTGCTGCGCATTCGCGTGCTGCAACGTGAGGGTGGCAAGCTCATCACCGCCGCCGACTACCTCAACGCGCGCCGCACGCCGGCTGGACGAAACGACGCCGGATGAGCACCAGCCGGATGAACCCCGGCGTCGCCACGCGCGTGGCCGCGACGCGGGTGCTGGACGACGTACTGCATCGCGGGCGTTCGTTGAAGGCGACGCTTGCCGCGGCATTGCCCGCACTGGCCGATTCGCGCGATCGCGCCCTGGTCGAAGCGATCGTGTTCACGGCCCTGCGCCAGCACGCGCGTTTCGATGTGGCACTTTCGCAATGGTTGGACAAGCCGCCGGTCGGGCGCGATGCCGAGCTGCGTGCGCTGTTGCATGTTGGTTTTGCGCAATGGGAGCTCGGCTTGCCGGCGCATGCACTGGTGGCGGCGACCGTGGATGCCGTGCGTTCGCTGGGCCGCCCGCATCAGGCTGGGCTGGTGAATGCTGTCCTGCGGCGGGCCCAGCGCGAAGGCCTGCCGATGGCCGACGTTGCCGCAAGCTGGCCACAGTGGCTGGCCCAGCGCATCCGCGGGGACTGGCCATGCGATGCCGATGCCATCTTTGCCGCCAGCGCGCAGCCCGCGCCGATGTGGCTGCGGGTCAATCCGCGCGACGGTTCCCGCAACGACTACCTGAAACTGCTCACCGATGCCGGCATCGGCGCCAGCGCATTGCCCGAAGCCGCCGATGCGATCCGGTTGGTGACACAACTTCCGGTGGACGACCTGCCGGGTTTCGACGCAGGCAGCGTGTCGGTGCAGGACGCCGCGGCGCAACGCGTTGCCGATGCGCTCGCCCCGCCGCGCGGCGCGCGCGTGCTCGATGCCTGTGCGGCGCCCGGTGGCAAGGCCGCCCACCTGCTGGAGCGCGATCCGACATTACGATTGACCGCACTCGACATCGACGCACGCCGCGTGCGCCGGATGCAGGACAGCTTCGCCCGGCTTGGCCTGCAGGCGGATGCACGGGTGGCGGATGCCGCGCAGCCCTCGAGCTGGTGGAATGGCATCGCCTTCGACGCGATTCTGATCGACGCGCCGTGCAGCGCGACCGGTATCGTGCGGCGCCAGCCCGATGTGTTGTTGCATCGGCGCGAAGCCGACATCGCCACCTTGAACACAATCCAGTCGAACTTGCTGGATGCGCTATGGCCGCTACTCGCATCCGGCGGCACATTGTTGTACGCGACCTGTTCAATCTTGCGGGCGGAAAACGCAGCGCAGGTTGAAGCCTTCCTCGCGCGCACGGCGGATGCAGTGCTTGAACCATTGGATGCCAGCTTCGGCCATGACACTGGCTTCGGCAGCCAGCGATTGCCGGGCGAAGGCGGCATGGACGGGTTTTTCTATGCACGGCTGAGAAAGAGCTAACAGCAGCCGCTTATGATCGCGCCATGATCAGCACGATGACGCGCTCCATGACCAAGACACAGCGCGACACGTGGCTGTTCTGGCTGTTCGCGCTGTTGATCCTCGGCGCGGGCTTGGGCCTGCGGGATCCGTGGCCGGCGGACGAACCGCGCTTTGCGCTTGTCGCCAAGCACATGGTCGAGAGCGGCAACTGGCTGTTCCCGATGCGCGGCACCGAGTTGTATTCGGACAAGCCGCCGCTGTTCATGTGGATGCAGGCCGCAGCCTACACAGTGTTTGGCAATTGGCGGGTCGCCTTCCTGTTGCCTTCCTTGTTGGCCGCGCTGGGGTCGTTGTGGTGCGTGGTCGACCTGGGTACGCGCCTGTGGACGCGGCGCATCGGCGTGTATGCCGGCTGGGCGTTGCTGCTGACGCTGCAGTTCACCTGGCAATCCAAGAAGGCGCAGATCGATCCGCTGGTGGTGTTCTGGATCACCCTGGCGAACTACGGATTGCTGCGGCATGTGCTGCGCGGGCCGGACTGGCGTATGTGGGCGCTGGGTTGGGCGGCGGCGGGACTCGGCACGATCACCAAGGGTGTTGGCGTGATCGCGCTGTTGATGTTGCTGCCGGCAGCCTTCGCCTCGCTGCGCGGATGGCGCGGCGTGCGCCTGCACGTGCGCGACCCGAAATTCTGGCTGGGGCCGCTGGCGTTCATCGCCGCGTGCGGAGTGTGGCTGGTGCCGATGTTGATCGCAGCGCTTGGCAATGGCTCTGGCGACTATCGCGCGTATGTCGATGACATCCTGCTGCGGCAGACCGTGACCCGCTATGCGCAGTCCTGGCACCACGGGCAGCCGCCCTGGTATTTCATCGAGGTCGCATTGAGCGCATGGCTGCCGGCGATGCTGGCGTTGCCGTGGGCGCTGTCTGCTTGGAAGCGACGTTTGGATCGCGCCGATGCACGCTATCTGTTGCCGTTGGCGTGGGTGCTGCTGGTGTTCGTGTTCTTCAGCATTCCATCGGGCAAGCGTGACATGTACATCCTGCCGGCATTGCCGATGTTGTGTCTCGCGCTGGCGCCGCTGCTGCCGGGTATCTTGCACAATCGCAATGCACAACGATTGTTGCTGGCATTCGTCGCACTCCTGTCGCTGGCAGCGCTGGGTGCGGGCCTTGTGATGCTGTTCGGCAATCCCGGCTTCGAAGCGAAGTTCATGGATGGTCGCGATGCCGGCATCGCACATGGCCTGGCATTGATGTTCAGCGCGATCGGCGGGGTAGGCGTTGCTGCCGTACTCTGGTTTGGACGTCGCCGCGCACATGTGGCGCTAGTGATGTTGCTGACCACATTGTGGGTGCTGTATTCGCTGGTCGGCGCGCCGTTGTTGAACGATGGCTCGTCATCGCGCGGGCTCATGCAGCGCGTGGGCACGGTGATCGGCCCAGATGCGCAATTGGGTCTGGTTGGCTGGCGTGAACAGCAGTTGCTGATGGCCGACCGCGAGGCCGCGACCTTCGGCTTCAAGCGCAATGGTGCGGGGCAATTCGCCGATGCATTGCGATGGCAGCGGCAACCGGCGGGCGTGCGCTGGTTACTGGTCGAGGGTAGTGTGTTGCCCGCGTGCGTGGACAAAGCGCGCGCGCGCGATATGGGCAATGCCAATCGACGCGTGTGGTGGTTACTGCTGCCGCAGGCCAGTGCCACGTGTCGTTGATTGCCCTGAACGTTGTTCACCTAGCTGTAGGGCTGCTATCCGAATGTCAGGCCGCACGTACGCCCGACAAGGCCTGCAGTAGAGTTCGCCATCTTTCCTGAGGCCCTCGCATGTCCACCAGGCCTTGGCTCAGCATTCTGGTTCCCGTCTACAACGTGGCGCCATATGTGCTCGAGTGCGTCGCGTCGATCATGGATCAGTGGCTCGATGGCGTTGAACTGCTCTTGCTCGACGATGCGTCGACGGATGAGTCCGGCGTCCTCATCCAGGAGCTGGGGCTGCGCTATCCCGGACGGATTCGCGTGTTCCAGCACGAATGCAATCGCGGCCTTTCCACGGCACGCAACAGCCTGCTGGCGCAGGCCAGGGGGAGCCATGTGTGGTTCCTGGATTCCGACGATCTGTTGTGCACGGGTGCGCTGGCATCGTTGCAGGGAATCCTTCGGGAACATGGTCCCGATTTGATCCTGTGCGATTTCAGAATGCTGCGAGTCCGCCCGGGACTGAAGCATTGGCTCCGTGGGGAGGGACATCGGCACAGTTTTGGAGGGCGCCAACGGCATCTCCTTGCCGATCACGAGAAACTTGTCGCCGGGCTGCTGGTGGCTTCCCAATTGCATGCGTGGTCGAAGATTGCACGGCGTGAGGTGTGGCTGCGGGCACCGTTTCCGAAGGATCGCTGCTTCGAGGACATCGCGGTGATACCAGATTTGCTGGAGGCTGCTGCCAGCGTCTACTACGAGCCGACGCCATGGGTGGCGTATCGCCAACGCGCAGACAGCATCGTGCATACGTTTTCCGAGCAGAAGGTCCGCGATCTATTGGCTTCTTTGGAGCAATTGCATGCTGGTCTGCTGGACAAATTTCCGTCGATGGGTGAGGTCGCGAGGTTTTCGCTGGACCAGTTCTGCCTCAAGAGCGTGGCGTCCAGTGCACGCCGTTCCTCCCGCGCAGACCAGGCACGCAAGCCGGAGTTGTTGAAGATGTACCGCGCAAGTCTGGCACTCATCTTCCCGCAGGGTGTCGAGCCCGTCCTCGTTCGATACCGGCAGCGAGGCTGGATGCTGCGTGCGGCAAGGATCAGGAAATCACTGCGGCAAAACGGCATCATCTAGCCCATGGATCGACCCGAACCCAGGGCGCTTTTGGGCGCGCGAGCAACATCGCCCGTACGCGTCATCCATTTCGTCACCGGCGGTTTCTCGGGCGGCGCCACCCAGGTTGCGATTGCACTTACGACCGCTGCACTGCAAAGCGAAGCAGTGCAGCCACTGCTCGTACTTCGGCGCAAGCGACATACCGACCCGGGTCGAATTGCCGAACTTGTCGCTGCGGGTGTGCCGCTGCAGCAAGTGCCGGGTTGGTCGCATCTGGCCACGGTCGCCGCGCTGGTTCGCATCTGTCGTGAATTCAAACCTGACGTACTGGTGGCGCATGGATTCAGTGAGCATCTATGGGGCCGTTATGCAGGGCTGCTGGCCGCTGTGCCGCACCTGGTCCACGTCGAGCACAACACCCGCGAGCGCTACAGCCGCTGGCGGCTCGCGCAGACACGGTGGTTGGCCAAGCGTACGGATCGCATCGTTGGCTGTTCCGAGGGCGTCCGCCTGCGCCTGCTTGAAATGGGCATGCCCGATGCGCGCACGCTGGCCATCGCCAATGGCATTCGGGTGGAACCATTCGCCGATGCCGATACGCATCCTTTCGCGCAGCGGATTCCGGGCATCGTGATGGTCGCGCGGTTTTCCAAGCAGAAGGACCACGCGACCCTGTTGCGTGCGCTCGCACTGCTGCATGCGCGCGGACTGACGCCGCCTTTATTGCTGGCCGGTGGCGGCAAGGACCGGCATCGTGCGCCGCTGCAAGCCTTGGCACGGCAATTGGGGATCGCGGAACAAGTGCAGTTCCTTGGCGTGCATCGCGATGTGCCGACTCTGTTGATGCGCCATCAGCTGTGCGTGCTCAGCACGCATTACGAAGGCATGCCGCTGGCGCTGATCGAAGGCATGGCGGCAGGGTGTGCCGTTGTGGGCAGCGCGGTGCCGGGTGTGCGCGAAGTGATCCGTGATGGCATCGATGGACGGCTGGTGCCGGAGGGCGACGCGGATGCATTGGCAGACACCTTGCAAGCCTTGCTTGAAACTCCCGACACATCGGCGGAACTCGGCGCTGCCGCCCGTGAAACGGCGTTGCGGGACTACAGCCGCACGCGCATGAACCAGGCCTATGAAGAGTTATTCCTTACGCTGGTGGAAGGTGGCGTGGGGCATGCGTGACACCCGCCTGGTTCGCCGGGGCGGCACGCGCACGCCAGGCATTGCCTTATCCTTCGAGCGATGACGCAACCGACTTTCCTGCGCGATTTGCGCGCGCCGCTGCTGGCCTGGAGCGTGATCGCACTGGTATCGATCTTCCTGCACGGACCGGTGCCACTGTATTCCACGCGCACGCTGGCGGTGGCGTGGGAGATGTGGGACCACAACAGCTGGCTGGTGCCGCTGTTCAATGGCGCGCCGTACTCGCACAAGACGCCGCTACTGCCGTGGCTGATCCATGCCGGCTGGATGGTGGGCGGGGTCAGCGACATCTGGCCGCGGCTGTTGATGGTGCTGATGGGGACCGTCGTGATTGCGCAGGCGGGCTTGCTCGCGCGGCGCCTGTACCCAGCGCGCCCGAACATGCCGGCATTGACCGCATGGGCCATGGCCGGCTTCTGGTTCTTCTTCATGTTCTCGCTGCAGGTCATGTACGAATTGCCGCTGGCGGTCGCCGTGCTCGGTGGTTTGTTGGCCGTGTGCCGCCGGCGCGGTGAGCAATGGTCGCCCTGGTGGCCCGGGTTGGCGCTTGCCGTTGGGTTTGGCCTGTTGGCGAAGGGGCCTGTAGTGCTGTTGCATCTGGGCGTGCCGCTGCTGACCGCGCGCTGGTGGCATCCGCTTGCGCGGCAGGACGGCAAGCGATTCGCGCAGAAAACGCTGCTTTCGGTGTTGGCTGGCATCGCGTTGTTCGCGCTATGGCTGGTGCCGGCGTTGACCCTGGGCGACCCCGACTACCGCGAAGCCTTGCTGGTCACCCAAACCGCTGGTCGGATCAAGGACAGCTTCGACCATGCCGAACCATGGTGGTGGTATGCGCCGATGCTGATGGCCCTGATGGCGCCTTGGTGGTGGTCACGCTGGTGGTGGGGCCAGGTGCCGGCTTCATGGCGTGATCCCGACAATCGTTTCGCCTGGTGCTGGCTACTCGGAATGGTGCTGGCCTTCAGCCTGATCAGCGGCAAGCAGCCGTATTATCTGCTGCCGGATTTCGCCGCGCTGGCGCTGCTGCTGGCCGTTGCGGCGGATGCCCGCCCGCGGCTCGGCATCGCTGCGCCGGTATTGTTGCTGTTGGCCGGCATTGCGATGCTGTGTGCACGCCTATTCAAGGGGCATATCGGCCAGCCATTCCCCGATGAATTGCTGACCAGCGTGCCGATTGCCGGCGCGGTACTGGTCTTGGTGGGGATTGCGTTGCTGCGTTGGCGGGCATTGCCGGCACACGCGTTTGGCCTGTTGCTGGCGATGGCGGTTTTGCATGCGGCTGCAACACCCCTGCTCAAGACGCAGTTCGACTTCACCCCCACCGCCAAGGTCATCAGCGCAGCCCAACGTGCCGGCACGCACGTGGCCTTCATCGGCGAATACCAGTTGCAGTTCCAATTCGCCGGTCGATTACACGATCCCTTGCTGGTGCTTGATGAAGCAGCTGCACGTGCGTGGGCATCGCAAAATCCCGAGCAACTTATCGTCGTCAATTCGCTGGATGCGTGGACGCTTGCCGGTCCGCAGCCTGTGATCCAGCAGCGCTTCCGCACCCGATGGATCCAGGTCTGGCGCGCCGGGCAATGGCGCGGGCTACCGGCGCAGCAAATCGCCTTGCAGCCGGGCCAGGGCGAGCTGCGGATTTCGCCGCGTTGACAAAAACGTTTGCGGCGTTGCCCTCCGCAGTCCGCGCAACGCGCGTGTTCGGTCAGGGCAGTCCCGTGTAGGGATTGACCTCGCCGATACCGGGCGGTCGCAGGGTGTAACGCTTGTACGTCCACTGGTATTGCGCCACGTCGCGACGCGCGATGGCTTCCACCATCGCATTGAGCGCAGCGACCGACTCGCGTGGGTCATTACTGGCGA
>JBKJOY010000241.1:0-2737 GCA_046595415.1 Thermomonas sp. | reverse complement strand
CATGGACGGCCTGGAAGTCTGCCGCAAGCTTCGATCCGAAGGCCGCAAGCAGACGCCGGTGCTGATGCTGACCGCGCGCGACTCGCTGGACAACAAGTTGGCCGGCTTCGATTCCGGCGCCGACGACTACCTGGTCAAGCCCTTTGCGTTGCAGGAAGTCGATGTGCGCCTGACTGCGCTCGCCCGGCGCGGGCGTGGCCCGCAGGCGCGGATCCTCAACGTGGGTGAGCTGGAATTCAACCTCGACACCCTGGAAGTGCGACGCGAAGGCAAATTGCTGCAACTCAATCCGACGGCGCTGAAGATCCTGCAGGGATTGATGGAAGCGTCGCCTGCCGTGGTGACCCGTCAGGAACTCGAGACGCGGGTGTGGGGTGAGGAATTGCCGGACTCGGATTCGTTGCGCGTACACATCCACGGCCTGCGCGCAATGGTCGACAAACCATTCGCCACGCCGATGATCCAGACCCGGCACGGCATCGGTTACCGGATCGCCGTGATCGATGTCGAAAGCTGACCCCGCACCGCAGCGGTCGGTGGCGCGCGGCCGGCATCGGCTGCGTACCCGCATCATCGTTTCCTTCATGTTGCTGGGGTTTGGCCTGACGGCACTGTTCGCAGTGGCGATGGTGAACCTGCGCAACCGCCTGGAAAACCAGCTGATCGAAAACACCCTGAAGCGTGAGGTTGCCAACCTCGTGCAGCATGTGGAGACGCGACCCGACGAGCCGCCTTACTACCTGGTTTTCGATGCGCGTACCTTCAGCGACGACAACGCCTACAAGATCAACCCACTGTATCGCGACTTGAAAGCCGGCGTGCACGAGATCCGCGAGGCAGATGCCAACGGCGTCATCCAGGTTTACAAAGTTGCCGTCCGCATGGGCTTGAGCAAGGAAGGAAAGCGCTTCACCAGCTTGGTGCGATACAACGTCACGGACGCAGCGGCAACGTCTGACGTGTTGACGCAGTCGCTGTTCGGGGCTGTGTTGGCATTCACCCTGTTTGCGCTGATTTTGGGTTGGTGGTCCGCGTCCCGTGTGATGGCGCCTGTGTCGGACCTCGCGCACCGGTTACGGCGCAGCGGCATGAGCTCGGACATGGAGGCTCTCGCGCCGTATTTCGCCGAGGACGAAGTCGGTGAGTTGGCCAAGGCACTCGACGACTATGCCGGTCGCCTGACCGAAGTCGTGCAGCGTGATCGTGAGTTCAATGCCGACGTCAGCCACGAACTGCGCACGCCGCTGGCGGTGATCCGCGGCGCGGTGGAATTGTTGCTGTCCAAGCCCGAACTGGATGAGCGCACACGCCAGCGCCTGCAGCGCATCGAGCGGGCGGAGCTGCAATGCACCGACCTGATCAGCGCGTTGTTGTTGCTGTCGCGCAATGAGCGCGCGCAGGGACATTGCGACGTGGCCAAACTTGTCCAGCAACTGTTGGACAATCATCGTGCGCAGCTGGGCGGCAAGTCGTTGCAGTTGCGCATGGAAGGCGAGCCGACGTTGATGGTCGATGCACCTGAATCAGCAGTGGCGGTGGCCTTGGGCAACCTGATCGGCAACGCGGTGAAATACACGCGCGAGGGCGATGTGGTGGTGCGTCTGCATCACGATGCGGTGGAAGTGCAGGACTCAGGTCCGGGTCTCAGCGCCGAGGATGCGGCACGCCTGTTCGAGCGCGGTTATCGCGGGACTCATGCCGGACATTCGCAGGGCGGCGGCATCGGCTTGTCGATCGTGCGCAGGATCTGCAGCTTGTACGGTTGGGATGTGCGGGTTCGTCCAGGCGACACGCAGGGTGTGGTCGCGATGCTGCGGTTCGGGACGACGTAGCTCGACCAGGCAAACGACAGCTAAAAGCAACGAGGGGAAGAAACGCGGCGGGCCATCGATTGCGCTTCGGCGGCATAATGCGCTTGCACGATCTCCACAGGACCTCCTCATGAACACCCCTGCGACCGCCCCGCTGACGTATCGGGTTACGCCTTCCAGTCATGCCCGCAGCAGCGAACAGCGCGAGGCGATCCTTGCGGGCGAACTCGGCTTCGGCAAGCACTTTACCGACCACATGGTCACGATCGAATGGGACGGCGTCCGTGGCTGGCATGATGCGCAAGTGCATGCCTATGGTCCATTGGCGTTGGATCCGGCGGCTGCCGTGCTGCATTACGGCCAGGAGATTTTCGAGGGCATCAAGGCGTACCGCCACGCCGATGGCTCAATCTGGACCTTCCGGCCCGAGGCCAACGGCACGCGCCTGCAGCGTTCCGCGACGCGCCTGGCGTTGCCGCACCTGCCGGTGTCCGAGTTCATCGAATCGCTGCGCCAGTTGGTTGCCGTCGATCACGATTGGGTGCCATCGGAGCCGGAAACCAGCCTGTATTTCCGTCCATTCATGATCGCGACCGAGGCCTTCCTGGGCGTGCGGGCGGCGCAGGCGGTTGCCTACCATGTCATCGCCAGCCCGGCGGGTGCCTACTTCGCCAACGGCGTGTCGCCGGTGTCGATCTGGTTGTCACGGGATTACGCGCGTGCGGCCAAGGGTGGTACCGGCGCGGCCAAGTGCGGCGGCAACTACGCTGCATCGCTGCTGCCGCAGTTGCAAGCCCGCGCGCATGGCTGTTCGCAGGTGCTGTTCCTCGACCCGGTCGAGGGCAGGTACCTGGAGGAACTCGGCGGAATGAATGTGTTCCTGGTCTTTGCGGATGGCCGCATCGTCACCCCGGAACTGTCCGGCA
>JBKJOY010000043.1:0-8719 GCA_046595415.1 Thermomonas sp. | reverse complement strand
GTGCTCGACGTCAACATGGACGAAGGCCTGCTGGATTCGGAAAAAGCGATGGTGGAGTACCTGCACCTGATCGCCGCGGAACCGGATATCGCGCGCATTCCGGTGATGGTCGACAGTTCGAAATGGAGCGTGATCGAGGCCGGACTCAAGTGCCTGCAGGGCAAGGGCATCGTCAACTCGATCTCGATGAAGGAAGGCGAAGCCGAGTTCCTGCGCCAGGCGCGGTTGGTGCGTCGTTACGGCGCCGCCGTGGTGGTGATGGCATTCGATGAAGAAGGCCAAGCCGACAGCATCGCGCGCAAGGTCGACATCAGTACCCGCGCCTACGAACTGCTGACCAACGAGATCGGATTTCCGCCAGAAGACATCATCTTCGATCCCAACGTATTCGCGATCGCCACCGGCATCGAAGAACACAACAACTACGCAGTTGATTTCATCGAAGCCGCGCGCGAGCTGCGCAAACGCTTCCCGCACAGCCATATCTCCGGCGGTGTGTCGAACGTCAGCTTCAGCTTCCGCGGCAACGAACCCGTGCGCCAGGCGATCCACGTGGTGTTCCTGTACCACGCGATCCGCGCCGGCATGGACATGGGCATCGTCAATGCCGGCGCCCTGCCCTTGTACGACGACCTCGACGCAGAGCTGCGCGAGCGCGTTGAAGATGTGGTGCTCAACCGACGCGACGATGGCACCGAACGCCTGCTGGAAATCGCCGATCGCTTCAAGGGCAAGAAGGGCGAGCAGAAAGTCGAGAACCTGGTCTGGCGGGATGCGCCGGTCGCCAAGCGCCTCAGCCATTCCCTGGTCCACGGCATCGACCAGTACGTGGTCGAGGACACCGAGGAAGCGCGCCTGCAATCGACGCGTCCGCTGGACGTGATCGAAGGTCCGTTGATGGATGGCATGAACGTGGTCGGCGACCTGTTCGGCGCCGGCAAGATGTTCCTGCCGCAAGTGGTCAAGTCCGCACGCGTGATGAAGAAGGCCGTGGCCCACTTGCTGCCGTATATCGAGGCCGAAAAACTGCGTACCGGTGATGCCGGCAAGAACAACGGCAAGATCGTGATGGCCACGGTCAAGGGCGACGTCCACGACATCGGCAAGAACATCGTCGGCGTGGTGCTGGCCTGCAACAACTTCGAGATCATCGACCTCGGTGTCATGGTGCCGGCGCAGAAGATCCTCGACACCGCACGCGAAGTGGGTGCCGACATGATTGGCCTGTCCGGCTTGATCACGCCCTCGCTCGAGGAGATGAGCCACGTCGCACGTGAAATGCAACGGCAAGGCTTCACCATCCCGTTGCTGATCGGCGGTGCGACCACGTCGCGTGCCCACACCGCGCTGAAAATCGATCCGCACTACAAGTCTCCAAGCGTATGGGTGAAGGATGCCTCACGCGCCGTCGGTGTTGCCCAGTCGTTGGTGTCAGCCGACCTGCATGCGCCGTTCGTGGATAGCATCGCCAGCGATTACGCCGAGATCCGCCAGCGCCACCGCAACCGTGGCGATGCCAAGCGCTTGGTGTCACTGGAAAAGGCGCGTAGCCAGCGTTTCGATGGCGACTGGACGAATTTCGATCCGCCTGCACCTCTGCAGCCTGGGTTGCACGTGTTCAACGACTATCCACTCGACGAATTGCTGCCACTGATCGACTGGACGCCGTTTTTCAATACCTGGGAACTGGCCGGGCGTTATCCGGCAATCCTGGATGACCAGGTGGTGGGCGTGCAGGCACGCGAGCTGTTCGCCGATGCGCAAGCCATGCTCAAACGCATCGTCGACGAGAAATGGTTGCAAGCAAAGGCAGTGATCGGACTGTGGCCGGCACATGCGACTGGCGACGATGTCATCGTTGACGTGGATGGGGCAGCAACCAGCCTGCATTTCCTGCGCCAGCAGGTCGACAAACCGGTCGAGCGCCCCGATTTCTGCCTCGCCGATTTCATCGCACCGAAAGAGTGCGGCAAACAGGACTGGATGGGTGGTTTCGCAGTCACCGCGGGCATTGGCATCGAGGCGCATGTCGCCCGCTTCCAGGCCGACTTCGACGACTACAACGCGATCCTGCTGAAGGCGCTTGCGGACCGGTTGGCCGAAACCCTGGCCGAGCGCATGCACCAGCGCGTGCGCAAGGAATTCTGGGGCTATGCCGCGGACGAATCACTGGATCCCGATGCACTGATCGATGAGCGATACCGGGGCATCCGCCCAGCGCCGGGGTATCCGGCCTGCCCCGAGCACAGCGAAAAATCGACCCTGTTCCGCATGCTGGATGCCACGGCGAACGCCGGCATCACGCTGACGGACAGCTTCGCGATGTATCCCGCCGCCGCGGTATCCGGCTATTACTTCAGCCATCCCGGCAGCCAGTATTTCGTGGTTGGGCGGGTGTCGAAGGAACAAGCCGCGGACTATGCGCGCCGGAAAGGCGTCGAGTTGCAGCAGGCGGAACGCTGGCTGGCCTCCAACCTCGACTACGATCCCGAGTAGGCCAGCGCAAAGGCAGAACCCGCTCCCGCGATATGCAAGGAGCGGCCAAACGACTTACCAGGCCAAGTCGTCCGGCACTTGGTATTGCGGATCTGCATAAGGGTCGTCCCCTTGCGTGGCATTCGGATCAATCTTCAACGCGACGGCAGGTGCAAACACAGCCTCTGCCTGCGCCAGTAGCTCGGCGCTCACCAGCAAGTAGCGCCCTTCCAGTTGCAGCACGCCCAGCTGACCTGCGTTGAGTGCCTTGAGCTGGTCTGCGGTGACGTGGACGCGCTTGATCTTGCCGCCATATTCGAAGTGACGTACATGCTCGGCATCCGCGCTATTCAGGCCCTTGCCTGCCACGAGTTCAGTCAACTTCGCCTTGGCCTCGCGGCGCTGCCGGGCATCTTCCTGCTTGAGCCTTTCGGCCTCGATGCGTTCGTCTTTTTCCCGCTGTGCGCGGATCGCGTAGGCCTTCGCCAGATCGATATCTTCGCGGCTACGCGCCGGCTTGGCGGCGCCGCGCGGCGCCGCGCCTCGATCATTCCGACCATTCCGCTCATTGCGCGGCCGGGTATCCGGTTTCGCCGGCCTGGCAACCTGCCCCGGCTTGCGGTCGTGTGGCCGAGCAGGTTTGCGTTCGGGCTTCCGCTCCGCCGGTTGTTGTGCGGCACGCGGTGCGGGCTTGAAGCCGAGGCCGAGCAGTTGCTCGCGTAATGAGTCGGTCATGGGGTTCAGTAATGCGGTGGGGGCGGCTCGTTTGCGGCGTCGCCGGTCACGGGACCCGCCGACATTGCGCCGCGCAATTGTCGCAGCTCTTCAATGGCTCGATGCAGCATCAGCGAATTGCGTGATTCCCCGTCGCGCGCTGCGGCAAGGGCGTCGCTGAGTTCATGCAAGGCATGCTCCTGGAATGCGATGCGCATTTCCACATCAATCAGCCGTTGTTCAATCGGATCGATCGACATGTCAATTCCTGACCAACGATCGGCCACGACCGATGCCGTAGTAGGCAAGACCTGCCGCTTCGACATCGGCCGGCTCGTAGAGATTACGGCCATCGAAAATCACAGCGTCCGAAAGCGCGGCTTTCAGCTGGGAGAAATCGGGGCTGCGGAACTGTTTCCACTCGGTCACCACGACCAGCGCATCGGCTTCTTGCAAAGCGGAGGTAGCCGACTCACAGAACACCAGATCATCGCGCTCGCCAAAGATCCGCTGGGTCTCCGGCATCGCCTCCGGGTCGTAGGCGCGCACTCGCGCACCTGCTTCCCACAGCTGCTGCAGCAAACGCCGACTGGAGGCTTCACGCATGTCGTCGGTGTCGGGCTTGAATGCCAATCCCCAAACCGCGAACGTCTTGCCACGAAGCGTTTCAGCACCAGCGTAGTGACGCACGACAAGTTCGAAGAGATGACCCTTTTGCACATCGTTGACGGCTTCGACCGCTTCCAGCAAGAGCGGCCGCAACCCATGCTGCTGCGCAGTTTTGGCGAGCGCCTGCACATCCTTGGGAAAACACGAGCCGCCATAGCCCGCGCCGGGATAGATGAAATGCCAGCCGATGCGCGGATCAGAACCGATGCCCTTGCGCACGTTTTCGACGTCGGCGCCCACCAGTTCGGCGATGTTGGCGATCTCGTTCATGAAGCTGATCTTGGTCGCCAACATCGCGTTCGCAGCGTACTTGGTCAGTTCTGCCGAGCGCACGTCCATGGACACGATGCGGTCGTGGTTGCGATTAAACGGCGCGTACAGGCGCTTCAGCGTCTCGATCGCGCCTGCGCTATCGGCGCCGATCACGATGCGATCAGGGCGCATGCAATCTTCGACCGCCGCGCCTTCCTTCAGGAATTCGGGATTGGACACGACGTCGAACCGTATATCGGCGCCGCGTGCTGCCAGCACCGAGGCAATCGCCGCGCGAACCTTGTCGGCCGTGCCCACCGGCACCGTTGACTTGTCCACCACCACGCATGGACGCTCAAGATACTTGCCGATGGTGTTTGCTACTGCCAGCACGTATTTCAGGTCGGCACTGCCATCCTCATCAGGTGGCGTGCCGACGGCGATGAAGACGATTTCGCCATGGGCAATCCCAGCCTGCGCATCGGTAGTGAAACGCAGCCGGCCTGCCGCATGGTTGGCCTGGACCATCGGGGTCAAACCCGGCTCATAGATCGGGACCACGCCGTTGTTGAGGCCGTCAATCTTCGCCGCATCGATATCGACGCAGATGACGTCGTGGCCCACTTCGGCCAAGCACGTACCCGTGACCAAGCCGACGTAGCCGGTACCAAAAATACAGACGCGCATGCAGGAATTCCGTTGCAATAAGAAAAAGGGGACGCACCCAGAGGATACGTCCCCTTCTGGATCGATGCGATTACTTGGCAGACGGTGGCTTGACGATGTCGAGTAGCTCGACCTCGAACACCAACACCTGATTGGGACCGATCATCGGCGGGCCTTGCTCACCATAAGCCAGGCTGGCCGGGATCCAGAACTTGTACTTGGCGCCGACCGGCATCAACTGCAGGCCTTCGCTCCAGCCGGGGATCACGCCATCCAGCGGCATGACCGCAGGCTCACCGCGGTCATAGGAACTGTCAAAGGTCTTGCCATCCAGCAGGCTGCCCTTGTAGTTCACTTTCACGCCTTCCTTGGGACCCGGTTTGGCGCCCTTGGCATCCGTCAGCACCTGGTATTGCAGGCCTGACGGCGTGGTGGTCACACCCGGCTTCTTGGCATTCTCGGCCAGGAACTTGTTGCCGCTTTCCAGGTTGCTCTTGGCATCGGCCATCATCTTGGCGATGTGCTTGGCCTGCATCTTCTGGCCGAATGACTCGAAGATGGCCTTGGCCTGTTCTTCGTTCAGCAGCAGCTTCTCGCCAGCCATTTGGCTGCGCATCGCCTTGACCACGGTATCGAGGTTGACCTCGTCCTTGATCTCGCCCAGCTGCTTGCCCATCGCCATGCCGATCGTATAGCTGATCTGCTCTTTCTCGGTGGGCAGGCCCGGATAGGTGGACTTGCCGTCCGCAGCCGCGTCCTTGCCAGCCTCGGCGGACGTGCCGGTCTTTGCATCGGCAGGTTTCTGCGCGGTTTTGTCGCAGGCACCGAGCGCGAGCACGCTGGCGATGGCAAGAACGGTGGCGCGGGTAACGGGCTTCATCGAGTCATGGCTCCGGGAGTAACGGGATGGGAAATGCGAAGTGGAATGCAGGCGGTCGTTGCTGGCCGCCAATGGTGCGGGAACTGGGAACTGTTTACTTGGCGGCGGGGATGCCAAGCAATTCGACATCGAAGATCAGCGTCGCGTTGGGACCGATCACGCCATCCCCGCCACCCTTTTCGCCGTAACCGAGGTAACCGGGGATCCAGAAGCGGTACTTGGCGCCAACCGGCATCATGCCGACTCCCTCAGACCAGCCGGGAATGACTTGGTTCAAACCGAATTCGGCGGGCTGTCCACGGTCATACGAACTGTCGAACTGGGTACCGTCCGTCAGCGTGCCCACATAGTTCACGCGAACACGCTCACCCGGCTTCGGGCGGGGCCCATTGCCCTGGCGCAGCACCATGTACTGCAAGCCGCTCGGCGTCGTGAACACGCCCTTGACGGTCTTGTTCGAGGCCAGGAACTCCTGGCCTGTCTTGCGATTGGCGTCGCCAATCGCTGCGTCCTGTGTTTTCTTCATCGCCTGCATGTGCGCCGAGAACGCATTGCGAACCGCCCCTGCTTCTTCGTCGCTCAACAAGTGCGTGGCACCGGCCGTCGTGGCATCTTTGAGGCCACGCAGCATCATGGGCACGTCGAATTCGTCCTTGAGGCCCTTCAAGTTGCGGCCCACATCGCCACCCACTAAGTAACCCACCTTCTGGCGGTCGATTGCAGGCACCGGCTTGTTGCCCTTGCGCGCAGCAATGCTGGCCATCAATGCCTGCGACATGCTTTTGGCCTCGGCCGCCGGCAGCAGGGACTCCTTGCCCGCCAAACCGTTTTCCATCGCCTTCTGGAAGGCGACCATATCCATGTCGAGCATGGCCGGCTGGATTGAGCGGGCCACATCCATGCCGATCATGTAACCGACCTTGTCGCGTTCCGTGGCAGGCGTGGCTTGCTGGGCCTGGGCCAAGCCGAATATGGCGACAAGCAGCAGTGCGCAGGCGGCGCGAGTGGAAAAGGACATCGTGGGCTCCGTGTAGGTGCGCCTGCAGTTGACTGCGGGCTAAGCCACCCATTGTCGTTCGCCCCGCAGAGTACGGCAATCCCGGACCTGCCCGGCGTTCAGTCGGGCGCTAGTGCGCCCAAGGATGCCGTCGGATCCTTCCTATGCCATCAGTTGGGTTGATTGGTGCTTGACGGGCAAAAATCTAGTGTTATAGTTGCCTACAACACCGAACAGCCAAAGCAGGACACCACCATGACCCGCAAACTTCACAACACCCTGATGGCCACGATCGCGAGCAGCGGACTGCTGGTCGCAGGCCTCGTCGCCAGCAAGCCTGTGGCCCCCGAACTGAATGCAAGCACGGCCGTTGCTGTGTTTGCCGTCATCGATGCCCAGGCGAGCCTGGGAAGCGATGCCATCAACCATGCAGCAGCCCCGTCGCAACAACTGGTTCGTTCCCCACGACACAGCCGCCAAACGCTGGCCATGCCGTTCTTTTCCTTCGCACCGCGGAGCTGAGCCATGACCGCAATCGAATGGAGCGATGGCGCTCCCATCTACCGCCAGCTCAAGGAACGCGTCGTGGCGATGCTGCTCGACGGTGTACTCAAGCCCGGCGATGCGCTGCCGTCGGTCCGCCAGGTTGCGGCCGAATACCAGCTCAATCCAATCACCGTCTCGCGCGCCTATCAGGAACTCGCGGACGACCAACTCGTGGAAAAACGCAGGGGACTAGGCATGTACGTGATGGATGGCGCCGCTACCCGCTTGATGAGCAGCGAACGCGAAAACTTCCTCAAGAATGAGTGGCCGCTGGTGCTGGAACGCATCCAGCGTCTGGGCCTGGAGCCGGGCGAACTGCTCGATTCGAAAAACAAATGGGGAAAGAAATGAGTGCATCCATGTCTACCAACGTCGTCACTGCACGCGGTTTGCGCAAGGCCTACAAAGGCAGGCTCGCGCTGGATGGCACCAGCTTCGAGATCCCGGTTGGCCGCATCGTTGGCTTGATCGGCCCCAATGGCGCCGGCAAGACCACCGCGCTCAAGGCCATGCTGGGCCTGATCCCGTTCCAGGGCGAGCTCAAGGTCCTGGGCAAGGATCCGCGCACCGAGCGCGACGCACTCATGAATGATGTTTGCTTCATCGCCGATGTCGCGGTACTGCCGCGCTGGATCAAGGTCAAGCAGGCGATCGAGTTCACCGCCGGCGTGCATCCACGCTTCGATGCCGCCAAATGCTGGCGCTACCTGCAGGGCACCCAGCTGACACCGGAACTGCGCGTGCGTGAAATGTCCAAGGGCATGATCGTGCAATTGCACCTGGCGCTGGTGATGGCGATCGACGCCAAGTTCCTGGTACTGGACGAACCGACCCTGGGCCTGGACATCCTGTATCGCAAGCAGTTCTACCAGCGCCTGCTGGAAGACTATTTCGATGAAGAGAAAACCATCCTGGTCACCACCCACCAGGTCGAGGAGATCGAACACATCCTCACCGACGTGATGTTCATCCGCGACGGCAAGATCGTGCTCAACGCCAGCATGGACGACGTCGGCGCGCGCTATGTCGAAGTCCTGGTCAATGCCGACCAGCTCGATGCCGCCCGCGCAATGAAGCCGATCGATGAACGCGCCCTGCCCTTCGGCAAGACCGTGATGTTGTTCGACGCTGCCGACCCGGCCCGGCTGGCCGAGCTCGGCGAAACCCGCAACCCAGGCCTGGCCGACCTGTTCGTCGCCACCATGAAGGGAACCTACGCATGAACACCAGCGTCCAATCCAGCACATTCGACGATGCCGAACGTCCGCGCCCCGTGCGCGCTGCACCGCACGTTACCAGCAAGTTCAAGTTGTTGCTGAAGCGCGAATTCTGGGAGCACAAGGGGGGGTTCTTCTGGGCCCCGATCTGGGCCGGCGGAATCTCGCTCCTGTTGACCGTGATGGCATTGATCGTCGGCCAAGTCGCCGCCAGCAAGGCCGTGGCCTCCGGCAAGATGAAGATCGATGGCAACGTCATGGTCAACGGCCTCGCCCTCAGCGTGATCTCTTCGAATATGGACG
>JBKJOY010000214.1:0-5200 GCA_046595415.1 Thermomonas sp. | reverse complement strand
CGCCAGTTTCACGGGTCAAACCAAGTCACGCAGCAGGACCTACGACAACATGTTGCGTGCCCAGTTCACCAATGGCTCGCTGTTCTCGCTGCCAGGTGGCGATGCCGGCGTGGCGCTTGCGGTGGAAGGCGGTACCCAGGGCTGGCGCTATGATCCCGACCCGAGACTGCTGAATGGCCAGATCTGGGGCACCACCGCGGTCAGCGGCGGTGGTTCGCGGACCCGCTACGCAGTGACCAGTGAATTGCGCCTGCCAGTGGTGGATAAGCTGACGGTCACCGCCTCAGGTCGCTATGACAGCTTCAGCGCTGCCGGACGTCGGATCGGCAAGTCGACCTATGCCTTGGGCGTCGAATTCCGTCCGATCGAATCACTGCTGTTTCGTGGCAAGTACGGCACCGCGTTCAAGGCGCCCACCCTGGCCGATCAGTTCCAGGGGTTGAGTGGTTTCTATAGCAGCACGACCGACTACTACAACTGCGCCCTGCTCGGCTTTGACCCCGGCAATGTTTCGCTCTGCCCTGCCGTCTTCTCCAATGTGCAGTACTTCGGCCAGCAGGCGGGCAACCCTGACCTGAAACCGATCAATGCCAAGGTCTGGAGCTACGGTGTGGTGTGGGCACCAACCTCCAAGTTCTCGATCAGCGCCGACTACCATCACTGGGATATCCGTGATGAAGTCTCCCAGCAAAGTGTCGACCAGCTGCTGCGCGACGAATCTGCCTGCCGCCAAGGCCAACTCGACATCAATTCGGGCGTTTGCCAGGCTGCGATCAGCCAGATCACGCGAGGTGCCGCCGGCAGAATCCAGTCGGTCTTCGTGAGCAAGGTCAACGTCGCGAAGGAAACGCTGGATGCGATCACCATCGACTCGGGTTTCCGCCATGATCTTGGCGAATATGGTTCGCTCTCCCTGTCCGGTTCGTGGACGCGCAATTTCAAGCACATCTACCAGCAATATCCGACTGACCCGGAAATCGATGCGCTGAACAACCCGTACTACAGCACCGATCCGAAGTACAAGGCAGACGCTTCGCTGGGCTGGAACAAGAACCGCTGGACCACCACCCTGTACGCCAACTACATCGGGCCGACGCCGAACTATCGCGCTTCGCTCAACGACATCGGTGCCGAGGACAGATTTGGCAATCCGATTGATGGCTACAACAACTACGGTGCGCGGCGCCTGTCGTCGTTCACGACCTTCAATGGCAGCGTGAATTACGAAGTGACCGAAGACCTGAAGCTGTCGTTCCTGGTCAACAACATTGCCAACCGGAAGCCCGACTCGGATGTCACTTACTATCCGGGCAACAGCGGCGCGCCGTTCAACAGCAACAACTTCGACGTACTGGGCCGCGGCTACTATCTCGAAGCGAAGTGGAGCTTCGGCAAGGGCAAGTAACCCCTGCTGACATCCTGTAGCACCGAAAGCCCCGTCAAACGACGGGGTTTTCTTTTTGCGTCATCTCGTTTCCAATTGGACCAGCCGCCAACACCACTCGCGGCTTATTCGACTCGAATACCTCCGTCTTGCAGCAATTGGCGCAGATCCAGGGTCTGTGTTTCGAATCGGCGCCAACGCTGCAACGAACTACGGAACATCGGCGAACGCACCTGGACCGCACTTGCCGTTGAAACCGGTGCAGCATTTTCCTCGAACCGCAGGCAAGCTGGATCCCAGGGCAGACCACAGAACGCCAACAGTGCACGCGTCTGTGCTTCCTGTGCATCGACGAGGTGTTCGTAACGCACCTCGAGAATTCGGCCGGGTAATGTGCGCTGCCAATGAGCCATGAGGCGGTCGAACGCAAGGAAATAGCGGCCGGTGTCAAGCAGGTCGAAGCTGTAGTCGTAGTAGGGCGACGTCTGCGCGAACAACTGGCGGAAATTGCTCAGGCAGGTATCCATCGGGTCGCGCCGAACGCACACAAGTTTCGCGTTGGGCAACGCTTGGGCGATCCAGCCGACATACATGAAGTTGTGCGGTAGTTTGTCGACGAAGTGGGCACGCTGCCCCGTGGCCGGCCGCGTGCTGTCCAGATAAGTCCGGCCAAGTACCGTCATGTCGAGGCCAGCGGCACGCGCAATCGTATCTGCATCCAGCAGTGCAGCCGTCGTGCTTCCGGAACCGCGCTTCAAGGCGACGCTGAAGTTCTCCAGCTCACCAGCCGACTGCACCAGGGGATGGCTACCGAGGATGCGATCAACCAAGGTGGTTCCGGAGCGCGGCATTCCAAACACGAACAGCGGTTCGTCGCTCTCGCAGCCACCGGCACGTTGCTGGGGCTTCGTGAACGCCGCTGCGATGGCATCGAACAGCGCTTGGTCCCGACTGAAGTCGTAACGGCGACCCCGTCCCCCGGCACGCTTGCCTGCTTGGAGGTGCCCGAAGGATTCGGCGTCGTCGCCCAGATCCTCCAGTTCCTTCGCCAATGCCAATTCCACGTACATACGGGCTGCATCATCCGGCGCCGCATCCAGTCTTGCGTACAAGCGTTCGACATGGTTTTGTCCGGGTTGCTGGCGCCGCAACTGGGCCAGGCTCAGATGCGCCTTCCAGTAGCCGGGGTCAAGCCGCAGGCAATCTTCCAGCGATGCCTCGGCGGCATCAATGTCTCCTGCATACATGTGTGACATGGCCAGGTTGAAATGCAGGCGTGCATCGCCTGGGACCATTGCCACCGTGCGCCGCATGAACTCCGCGGCACGGGCATGCTGCTGTACTTGGCTATAGACCACACCCAGCGGATCCATGGTCATCACGTCGCGGGCGTCGACCAGCGCGGCGGCAGCATCCGCAGCCGCCTGGGCAGCACGCGAGTCACGCGACATCGCGAGTGCCCGTGCCTGCTGGGCCAGGTAATCAGCACGGGTCGGGTTCATCGAAACGGCATTGCCCAGGCATTGCAGCGCCAATGGAACCTGACCCAGGTTCATCGCTGCCACACCGGCCACAAACATCACGCCCGCATGCGGCGGAGCTGTGCGCACCAGCTCCATGGCCAGCTCCTGCGCGCGCTTCCAATCACTGCAGTTGAGAGCTGCGATTGCCGCGGCATATTGTGGTCTTGGGTCGAATGCAGGCATTGGCTCTCGTACTGTCTGGCACAGGTCAAACCCAGTATCGCGGATACCGGCAGAGCTTAACCGGCTGAATCGTTCCTAATCCGCTTGCACTCTCAAGCCGGACATATCGCCTTTTGATGTTCCATACCGCTGCGAATGGGGTATAAAACACGGGTCGGGCGCCATCGCGTCCACTTATTCCCTGGGAGGGGACACTCCATGCGCAAGATCATTCTCACCGTCGCGCTCGCCTCGATTGCCTTCGCGGCATCCGCACAGATGCATACCTCGCCGATCGGCAAGTGGAAAACACTGGACGACAAGACCGGAAAGCCGATGACCGTGACCGAGGTCTACGAGGCGAAGAACGGTACGCTTGCGGCGAAAATCACCGAGAACCTTGGCCTGCCGGCGGTCTGCGATGAGTGCAGCGGCGCCAACAAGGGTAAGCCGGTCGTGGGCATGGTCACGGACTGGAACATGAAGGCCAACAAGGACGGCACCTGGGGCGGCGGCAATGGTTACAAGCCTTCGGAAGACATGAAGTTCACCGCCAAGTCGATGAAGTTGGTCGATGGAGGCAACAAGCTGGAGATCAAGGGTTGCAAGGCGATTTTCTGCAAGACCGCCACATGGGTCCGCGTGAATTGAGTTTGTTGATCTGATCGTTTGAAACGGCCCGACTGCGGGCCGTTTCTTTATCTGTGAAGAGGAGCTCCCGATGCGTCTGTTGACTGTGCTGGTCTTGCTTGCCTTGCCTATCCTGTCCGCAGGCGCACAACAAGCGCCCACCGGACGCTGGACGTCGATCGATGATGCCACTGGCAAGCCAAAGTCGATTGTGGAGATTTACGCAGCGCGCGACGGAAGCTTTGCGGGACGCGTCGCCGAAGTCCTCGACTTGAAGGAAGGGCCAAACCCGCTTTGCATCAAATGCGGCGGCACGAACAAGGACAAGCCGATCAAGGGCATGGTCATCCTGTGGGGTCTCAAGCCCGATGGTGCGTCGCATTGGAGCGGCGGTCGCGTGCTGGATCCAGAAAACGGCAAGACCTATAGATCCAAGCTCGAATTGATGGATGGCGGCCGCAAATTGGGCATGTCCGGTTGCATCGCGTTCTTTTGCCGGCAGCAGGTCTGGGTCCGCCAGTAGCGACATCGAATCGACTCACGAAGGGCTTCGAAACCCCGGCCTGCCGGGGTTTTGCATTCAAGGAAGCGGCAGCCTGCATGCGATAATCGATAACCGCCCGCACTGATGCCGCAAATGCCCCGCAACGTACTTGTCACCAATGCCCTGCCCTACGCCAACGGCCCGCTGCATCTCGGCCACCTGGTGGGCTACATCCAGGCCGACATCTGGGTGCGTGCACGGCGCATGGCCGGTGACACCGTGCACTTCGTTTGCGCCGATGACACCCACGGCACGCCGATCATGCTGGCCGCGGAGAAGGCCGGCGTGACCCCGGAAGCCTTCATCGCGAATATCCAGGCCGGCCACGAACGCGACTTCGCGGATTTCGGCGTCGCCTTCGACCATTACGACTCCACCAATTCAACACGCAACCGCACGATGACCGAAGCGATCTACGCCGCGCTGGAAACGGCTGGCCACATCAGCCATCGCTCGGTGTCGCAGTTCTACGATCCGGACAAGGGCATGTTCCTGCCCGACCGCTACGTCAAAGGGATCTGCCCGAACTGCGGCACGGCGGACCAGTACGGCGACAACTGCGAGCACTGCGGCGCGACGTATGCGCCAACTGAATTGAAGGAACCGAAGTCGGTCGTATCGGGTGCCACGCCAGAACTCCGCGACTCCGAGCATTTCTTCTTCGAGGTCGGCCAGTTCCAGGAATTCCTGCGCACGTGGCTCGAGGGCGATGTCGCCGTGCCCGGGGTCAAGGCCAAGCTGCGTGAGTGGCTGGATGCAGAAGGCGGCCTGCGTGCGTGGGATATCTCGCGCGACGCGCCTTATTTCGGCTTCCAGATCCCAGGCCAACCCGGCAAGTTCTTCTACGTCTGGCTGGATGCGCCGATCGGGTACCTGTCCAGCTTCCAGGCAGACGTAGAAGAACTTGCCGGGTTGGCCTGGGATCTGGAAGCCGAAATAAGGCGCGTCGCGCGAGAT
>JBKJOY010000351.1:0-2901 GCA_046595415.1 Thermomonas sp. | reverse complement strand
GACTTCGACTACCGCGTGCGGATTCCCCAGCGAGACCGCACCAAAATGTACCGTTGTTCGGTTGGCATGAAGCTCGTGAGAGCTACACGCTCTACCTCGGCAGTAGCGCGGTGCATTTTGGTGCGGTCTCGATGGGGAATCCGCACGCGGTAGTCGAAGTCGCTGCGCTGGACCGCGCCGCCGTCGAGGCCACCGGCGGCGCCCTGCAGCGCAACCCGGCCTTCCCCGACTCGGTGAACGTCGGCTTCGCCGAGGTCGTCGACCGTGAGCACATCCGGTTGCGCGTCTTCGAGCGTGGCGTCGGCGAAACCCTGGCCTGCGGCAGCGGTGCGTGCGCGGCGGTGGCGGTGCTGACCAGGCGTGGTCAGCTGGATCCAGGTCGTGAAGTCGCGGTGGACCTACCGGGCGGCACCCTGCGCATCCGTTACGATCTGGACAGCGGTCGCATCGCGATGGGTGGGCCGGCGGCATTCGTCTTTGAAGGGGACTGGCAACAGTGACAATCGACGCGTTCAATCCGGGTATGCAGGAAAAGCTCGGCGCGCATGAAGTGGCGGCATGGCTGCGGCGGCATCCTGCGTTCCTCAAACAATTCCCCGACCTCGCGCTGACCCTGGTGGTGCCGCGCGAAGACGGACCCGCGGCATCACTGGCCAGCTACCAGTTGGAAGTCCTGCGTGACAAGAACCGCGAGCTGGCCAAGCGCCTGCACGAGTTGTCCGGCAATGCGCAGGAAAACGAGCGGCTGGCAGTGCGCACGCACCAGTTGACCTTGGCCCTGATGAAACAGCCCACTGCTGCGGGAACCGTGCGCGCGCTGGCGGCGTCTCTGGCCGAGGATTTCCATGGCGACCTGGTGCGGATGGTGCTGTTCCATCCGGTGGAAGGTCTCGAGGGCAACGACTGGTTGCAGGTGATCGCAGAGAGCCATTCGCGGTTGGACGGTTTCCGTGACTTGCTGGGCAGCGGCGAGCCGCTCTGCGGCCGCCTGCATCCGGACAAGAACGCGCTGCTGTATGGCGCGCAGATCGACGAGGTGCAGAGTTCCGCGCTATTGGTGCTGCCCGGCATTGGGCTGGTGGCGGTCGGCAGTCACGATGGCAATCGTTTCTTTCCCGGCATGGGTACCTTGTTCCTGCGCATGATGGGCGAGTCGCTTGTCACCGCGATGCAGCGGTTCCCGCGCGAGTGAAATGAACACCCTGCGCGCGACCCAAGCAACGCCGATAGATGATGGCGATGCGGCGCGCGTACAAAATGGAAAGCCATCCAGCCCGGTCGAGGACTATCTCTCGCATCTGGCGGTCGAGCGCCGCAGTTCAGCGCACACGCTGGATGCCTATCGCCGCGATCTGGTCGTGCTTGTGCGCTGGAGCGATGGGCAGTCACGCGATCCGCTGCAGTTGAGCGCCGATGAGCTGCGCTTGTTCGTGGCCAGTGAGCATCGCCGAGGACTGTCGGCGAAAAGCCTGCAGCGACGGCTGTCGGCGTGCCGCAGCTTTTACGGTTGGCTGTTGAAGCAGGGCCGCATCGCAGCCAATCCCGCAGCTGCGGTGCGTGCGCCGAAAGCGGTGCGCAAGCTGCCACAGGTGCTTGACGTGGACGAGGCCGTGCAACTGGTCGAATTGCCGACGGACGCGCCGCTCGGCCTGCGCGATCGCGCGCTGCTGGAACTTTTCTACTCGTCTGGCCTGCGTCTGGCGGAGGTCTGCGCGCTGCGTTGGGTGGACCTGGATTTCCAGCAAAGCCTGGTCACGGTTTTGGGCAAGGGCAACAAGCAGCGCGTAGTGCCGGTTGGGTCGCATGCCTTGAAGGCATTGGCGAACTGGCGCGCAAGCCGCCACGAATGGCTCACGCACTTCGTGTTCCCCGGACGCCACGATAAGCCGATCAGCTCGCGCGCGATCCAGTTGCGGCTGCGGCAATTGGCGCAGCGCCAGGGCGTGTTCAAACGCGTGCATCCACATTTGCTGCGGCACAGTTTCGCCAGCCACATGCTGGAATCCTCGGGTGATCTGCGCGCGGTGCAGGAGCTGCTGGGCCACGCCGATATCGCCACCACCCAGATCTATACCCATCTGGATTTCCAGCACCTCGCCAAGGTGTACGACGCCGCGCATCCGCGCGCCAAGCGCAAGTCGTGATGTGCACAGCACGCGCACGCGAGCGAGTTTCGCGGGTTAACTAGCCCCAGTTGCCAGCACCACCAAACGGCCGCAGCGGTTGCAGGATGTGCCAGCTGTCGATGTGCAGGGCGCAGTCGTGGGTAGCATCCAATCCGCGCCGCTGCACTGCATCCACGAACGCGGCGTAACGCGCTTCGATGCCTTCAGCCCAACGTGCAACTTCCGGTGCTTGCGGATGGATGCGCCGGCGATACAGCACCTGTGGCGCATGGACGATTGCGGCAGTTTCCGACAAGCGCAGGCAGAGATCGTATTCGCCCGCATCCGGATGCTGGCGAATGGCCGCACCGGCTTCGCGATAGATCGCGGTGCGGATCAGCCGCAACGGGCCGGTCATGAAATCCAGCAGGAGCGCCTCGGCCGAATAGGGCAGTTCGCAGAGTGGGCCAGCGCCCAGCAAACGACCGTTCGCATCGACCAGATCGTGCAGGCTGTACGCCATGCCGGCCTCGGGATCGGCACGCAGCAATTCCAGTAGCACGGCTAACGAGGTCGGTTCCAGCAGGTCGTCGCCATCCAGCACGCACAGGAATTCGGTCTCCATCGTCGCCGCAGCGTCTGCCAGCGCATCGGCTTCGTCCATGGCTTGCGTGTCTGCGATGCGCATGCGCGGGTCGGCATTGGCTTGGAGCGTGGCCGCCGCATGCGCGGCATCGCCCAATGGGCACAGCAATGCCATCCAACCCTGCATGGATTGCGCACGCAGGCTGTCCAG
>JBKJOY010000298.1:0-7178 GCA_046595415.1 Thermomonas sp. | reverse complement strand
CTCGGTGAGGAAGAGGAAGAAACGAAATCACTGCCGACCAGCGACGCCGATACGCCAACGGCCGATGCCCACCAGGACCACGCGCAGCCGATAGCCCACGTCCAGGGAGATACCGGCAACGCGGGGGTCGATGCGATGCTGGCCGAGGTCTCGCACGTACACGACCTGCCCGAGGCCGCCACCCTGCTGGACCCGGAGACGCAGGCCGTGTTGCGCGCCGCCTTGCGCGAAATGTGGGATTCGGAAGCGCAACTAAGACTGGGCCAGCCGCAGGCCGCCCTGCCGTTCGCTAACAAGGCGCTACGCCTGATCAAGCAAGTGCAACAAGCCGACCGCATCTACCTGCCGAAGATTGGCAGCGAACTGCCACCGATCGACATGGCGCGCCGCCTGAGCGGCAAGCGCGAAGGACTGGCGGCACGCAGCAACGCTTTCACGCCTGTCGTGGATCCCCCTTCGCCATTGGGCGCGCTGTGGGCGACGCTTGCGCCAGATCAGGCCGCTGCAGGAATACCAGCAGACGTGTTCGACGCTGCATCGCGCCAACTCCATGCAAATGGCAGTGACGACAGCAATTCGCTCGCTGTGCTCGCTGCCATGGATGCACTGCACGAAGACCCCGCGTGCAGCCAGTGTCGTTCGCAGCTCAGGCAGCGCCTGTGGCCGCTGTTGCCAGCGCCATTGGCGAGACCCGCGCCACGTGATCGCGCGACATCCAGCGGCAATGCCTACCTCGACGCATTGCAAGGCGAGCTGGGCCGATGAACGCCATCGAATGGGCGTCGCGCGCGCTACCCTGGGTGTTCGGATTTGGCCTGTTGTTGGCAAGCCTGCGATTGCTGTGGCCGCTGCGTGGCTTGCCTGCAGACCGCCGACCGCGGAGGTGGCGCATGGCACTCCTGCTGGTGGGCCAATTGTTGTCCGCGACCCTGCTGTTCTTATTGCTGCGCGCGCCGGTCGCCGGCGATGCAATCCAGACCTTGAATTTGCTCACTGCACACCCGCCCCGCATGGCTTCACCGACCCCACGGCCGGGTGAGTTGTGGCTGCGCCTGCCAGAAGCGCTTGCACAATCCGGCGTTGCCCGCGTACCTGATTTGGCGACTGCACTGCGCCAGTATCCCGAGGTGCGCAATTTGCGTCTCATCGGGGATGGCCTGCCAGCACGTGATCGCGATGCTGCGTCCGGCTTGCGCATCACCTTCAAGCCCGCTCCTTTGGCGACCGGTATCTCCGATTGGTGGCTGCCGCAGGTCGTCACCGCTGGCCAACCGCTGTATGTGCAGGGCACTACGCAGGGCGCGGCGGGCGCGCGTATCGAATTGCTGGATCCCGCCGGCAACCGCATCGACCAGCAGGTGTTGCAGGGTGATGGTGGTTTCTCCTTGAGCGCGGTTCCGCGCAGTCCCGGCATAGCCGATTACAAACTACGCCTGCGTGGTGCTGACGACCGCGTGATAGGCACCACGTTGCTACCCGTGCGTGTCGTGTCCGCATCGGCCACCCGCTTGCTCTTGCGCTCCGGCGGGCCCGACCCGGAGCTGAAATTCCTGCGACGCTGGGCCGCGGACAACGGCGCCAACCTGCGCGCCCGCATCGACCTCGGCGGCGGGATGCAGGCAGGCGATCCGCCGGTCGCACTGGATGCTCGGAGCCTCGCTGGAGTCGATGTGCTGATCCTGGATGACCGCAGCTGGAATGGCTTGGGGCATGCGAGCCGCAGTTCGGTGCTTGCTGCGGTGCGAGACGGATTGGGCCTGCTGCTGAGGGTCACAGCCCCGCTCACCGATAGCGATGCGTTGGGGCTGCAGCTGCGGACTGCAAACCTGCCACCCACGTTCAATCTGCCCCCCACCAATGCCGACAGCAGCACACTGCCCCCACTCGGCCGGCCGCCACTGCGCATCGACAATCCACAGGGTCATACCCTGTTGCGCGATGACCACGGCACGCCGCTCGCGGCATGGCGTGCGCATGGCCGCGGGCGGGTCGGCGTGTGGTTGCCGAACGACAGCTTCCGATTGGTGCTGTCCGGTCACGCCGATGTGCATGCCCGGTTATGGGCCGATGCCATCAATGCAGTGATGCGTCCACGCGCAGCAGCGCCGCACGACATGCCATTGCAGATCTACGCAGGGGGAGCCACCACGCTGTGCCACCTGGGCGAAGACGCCCGCGTGCTTGAACCAGGCTCTTCGAATGTGATGCGCTTGGCCATCGATCCGCGCAGTGGTGCACGCAAGTGTGCTGCGTTCTGGCCACGACGCGCGGGATGGCATCACTTGTTTGACGCAGGCACGGACACCGCGTTCCTGGTACGAGCAGACGATGCCGATGGTGTCCTGCGCGCCGCGCGCACCCAGCAGGCCACCGCCGCATTGGCAGCGATGACGCCGAGACCCGCGTCAGCATCATCGGTGACAACTGGCTTGCCGCGTTGGCCGTTGTTCCTGCTTTGGCTCGCCGTGACCGCGGGCCTGTGGTGGTTCGAACGTCGTCAGGCAGGCCGCCGTCCTGCCGTCACAAGCTGAAGCGGTCGCCGTCCAGCATCGCCGGAAAGTGCGCACGGTGGGCCTGCAATGCATCGGCTTGCAAGGTGGTGGTCACTGCCATTTCCTGGTCCGTGCATTCACTGGCGGGATGGCCGAGGAAATCGATGACCGCACTGTCGCCACTGTAATGCAGGCCGTTGCCATCCGTGCCGACGCGATTCACGCCGACCACATAACTCAGGTTTTCAATCGCGCGTGCGCGCAGCAGGGTCTTCCATGGATACGCACGCGCCGATGGCCAGTTGGCGACGTACAGCGCAAGGTCGTAGTCCGGACGTCCACTGCGTTCGACATCGAAACGATTGCGCGAGAACACCGGGAAGCGCAGGTCGTAGCAAACCTGGAGCAAGATGCGCCAGCCTTTCCATTCCACCGTGACACGCTCGCTGCCTGCGGCGTATCGCTCGTGTTCCTTGGCAAAGGAGAACAGGTGGCGCTTGTCGTAGTGGGTCAGGTTACCGCCGGGGGTGGCGAACAGCATCCGGTTGAACACGCCTTTATCCGTTCGCACTTGCACGCTGCCGGTAACCGCCGCATCCAGTGCCGCCGCCTGCTCGCGGATCCACGCCACAGTGGCGCCGTCCATCGTTTCCGCATTGCCGATGGCCTCGTTGCTGAAGCCACTGGTGAAGGTTTCCGGCAGGACGACAAGATCGGTCAAGCCCTTCAACGGCGCGATCAGTCCAGCGTAATACGCACGGTTGCCGGCGGGGTCGTGCCAGCGGGTTGCGCCCTGGATGATCGAGACGCGAAGGTCTTTCATGGTTTCTTTTCCTGTAGGAGCGCACCGGGGCGCGACCGATATTTATAAACAGCGTCGCGCCCCGGTGCGCTCCTACGATTCCCGCAACTGTGCGGGGCAAGCCTCGCCCCTACAATTTCTGCAACCGCTCAATCGCGGCATCCAGCGTCGCCTCGTTCTTGGCGAAGCACAAGCGCACCAGCCGTTGCCCGGCAGGCGGGGTTTGGTAGAACGGCGACAGTGGAATTGCGGTGACGCCTTTTTCAATGGTCAGCCAGCGACAGAAGTCGAGATCGTCAAGATCGCTGATTTCCGAATAATCGACCAGTTGGAAGTAACCGCCCGGCACCGGCAACGGCTTGAGTCTGGTCATCAGCAATTGCTCACGGAAGCGGTCACGCTTGGCCTCATAAAACCCGCCAAGACCTTCGTAGTGCTCGGGTTCGGCCTCGATCATTTCCGCGAACGCATGCTGCGCCGGGTTGAAGCTGCAGAAGGTGTTGTATTGGTGCACCTTGCGGAACTCCACGGACAGCGCCGGCGGCGCGATGCAGTAACCGAGCTTCCAGCCTGTGCAGTGATAGGTCTTCCCGAAACTGGAAATCACGAACGCGCGTTCGCGCAGCTCGGGATAGCGCAGCACCGACTCATGGCGGGCGCCATCGAACACGATGTGCTCGTACACCTCATCGCTGAGCAACCAGATGCCGGTATCACGCAGGAGGTCGGCGAGCGCCTGGATGTCGTCAGCGCCGAGCATCGCGCCGGAGGGATTGTGCGGGCTGTTGATCATCAGCATGCGCGTGCGCGGGGTGATCGCCGCCCGTACCGCCGCCCAATCCGGCGCAAACGTATGGGGATCCAGCGCGACATGCACGGCGGTGGCACCGGCCAGATCGATGGCGGGTTCGTAGCAGTCGTAACAGGGGTCAAGCACGATGACTTCCTCGCCCGCACGGACCACGGCGTGGATCGCGTTGAAGATGGCCTCGCTGGCACCGCTGGTGACGGTGATTTCAGTCTCCATATCCGGCTGCCAGCCATACAGCCGCGCGGTTTTGGCGGCAATCGCCTGCCGCAGTGCGGGCACACCGGTCATCATCGGGTACTGGTTGTGGCCGGCCTGCATCGCACGTGTCAATGCATCGACCAGGCGCGTGGGTACCGGGAAATCCGGAAACCCCTGGCCGAGGTTGACCGCGCCGTGCTGGGCGGCCAACTGCGACATCACGGTGAAGATGGTGGTGCCGACCTTCGGCAGTTTGGTGACGGGCGGAAGCATCATGGGCGGCTGGCGGCATCGCGGTTCGGCGGAGTCCGGAGTGTACGAAATCATGGCGGTGGCGCACGCGAAGCATGCGCGTGAGGTGCCGGCGTACCGGTAAACTGAATGGACATGTCGACTCTCCACGTCTCCAATCAGCATGCCGCTGAAATGGCAAGCCCGCGAATCCCGTTGCTTGCCGTCAACGGCCTGCGCTTCGCCCGCAACGACACCCCGGTGTTCGGGCCGCTGGACTTCGTCGTCGACACCGGCGAAGCGCTGCTGGTGCAGGGCGACAACGGTGCCGGCAAGACCACCTTGTTGCGCGTGCTGGCAGGCCTGTTGCGGGCCGATGCGGGCGATGTCGCAATTGATGGTGCGAAGGCACGCAACGATTTGCGCGCACGCAGCATGGCCTATCTCGGGCATTTGCCCGGGCTGAAAGCGGACCTGCCCGCGCTGCAGAATCTCGATTTCCTGTGCGGCCTGCATGGCCGCCGCCATCGGCAATCGTCGGCATCGGCCATGGCCATCGTCGGCTTGGCCGGTTTTGAGGACACCGTGGTGCGGCAGCTGTCCGCCGGCCAGAAAAAACGCCTGTGCCTGGCCCGCTTATGGCTGTCGCCCGCGCCGCTATGGCTGCTGGACGAGCCTTACGCGAATCTCGACCTTGAGGGCATCAACCTGGTCAACCGAATGGTGCAGGCGCATCTGCGCAGCCATGGCGCTGCGCTGATCACGACCCATGGCGCCTACGCGGCGCCGCCGGTGCGCACACGGATGCTGCAATTAGGAAGCCCCACTTTGGAGGCGACCGAATGATGCGCCAGGCCGCCCGTGCGCTGATCACGCGTGACCTGCACCTGCTCTGGCAACGCCGCGGCGATGCCTTCCAGCCGGCGCTGTTCGCATTGCTGACCGTGGTGTTGTTCGCGCTCGCACTGGGCGGTGATGCACGCGCACTCGCGCCGGTTGCAGCAGCGGTGCTGTGGCTGGCGGTACTGCTGGCCGGTTTGCTGGCGCTGGACAGCCTGTTTCGCGGTGATGCCGAGGACGGCTCGCTGGAACAATGGATGCTGGCGCCGGTGCCGCTGTGGTGGCTGGTGCTGGTGCGCACCGTGATGCACTGGCTGACGACCGCGCTGCCGGTGATCGTGGTGACGCCGCTGCTGGGCGAACTGCTGCACCTGCCGCGTGCGCAATTACCGGTACTGATGGCCTCGTTGTTGTTGGGCACGCCGATCCTCAGCTTGCTGGGCGCGGTGGTCGCGGCGTTGACGGTGGGCATGCGCCGGGCCGGGATTCTGGTCGCGTTGCTCGCATTGCCGCTGTATGTGCCGGTGCTCGTATTCGGGGCGGGCGCGGTGTCGGCATCGGCGCAAGGGCTCGATGGTTCGGGCGCGCTGTTGTTGCTGGGCGCAGGGCTGGTGGTCTCGCTGGTGCTCGCGCCCCCGGTGACCGCAGCGGCCTTGCGCATCGCGCATACCTGAATCGCACCACCCCCTGCAGCGACAAGACGCGCCGTCCACGCCCCGCGCTGGCACACTGACTACCCGACTCACCCGTCAGCAGGTCATGCCCATGAACACAATGAAACTCTCGGCGCTCGCTTCCCTGCTTGCCTTCGGCTTGGTCATGCAGCCCGCGCAGGCCCGTGAAACCAAATGCCACATGACGTTCTCCCTCTCGGGCTGGTCGCTTTTCTACAAGACCGCGAAGGGCACTGGAAATGTCCATTGCGACAATGGCCAGAACATGCATGTGAAACTGCGGGCCAAGGGTGGCGGACTGACCGCAGGCAAGACCAGCGTGAGGAACGGCATCGGCGCCTTCAGCGGCATCCACGACATCAAAGACGTGCTGGGTCATTACGCGACCGCCGAAGCGCATGCAGGAGCGGACAAATCCGCGTCGGCGCAGGCGCTGACCAAGGGCGACGTTTCCCTGGCCTTGAGCGGCAAAGGCAAGGGCTGGAACCTGGGCGTAGCGTTCGGGGCCTTCATCATCGAACGCTGAATCAAGGCGGCGGGTCGGCGCATCGCGCATAATTGGGTTCTAGGTTTCGCGATTTAGCGTGCTGCCCCCACCCCAACCCTCTTCCGCGGGCCCTTCGCACGCCGGAGAGGGAGCAGATCAAGATGAATCCTGTCGTTCGTTGGTTCCACCAGCTTGGTTCGCCGCCGTATTTCGATCGCTTCGCCGCGCGCTGGGTGCCGTGGGCCTATGCCCTGGGTGTTTTAACGATGGCGGGTGGCCTGTATGGCGCGTTGTTCCAGGTCCCGGCTGACTACCAGCAAGGCGACAGCTTCCGCATCCTCTACATCCATGTGCCAAGCGCGTGGATGAGCATGGCGATCTTCGCTCTGATGGCGGTGTATGCGGCCATTGCGCTGGTCTGGCGGATCAAGCTGTGCGAAATCCTGGCGATGGCCTGCGCGCCCAGTGGCGCCGCGTTCACCCTGATCACGCTGGCTACGGGTTCGATCTGGGGCAAGCCGATGTGGGGCACGTGGTGGGACTGGGATCCGCGCCTGACCACTGAACTGATCCTGTTGTTCCTCTATCTGGGCGTTATGGGCCTGTATGCCGCCATCGATGACCGCCGCAACGCCGCGAGGGC
>JBKJOY010000293.1:0-7537 GCA_046595415.1 Thermomonas sp. | reverse complement strand
CTTCGACCAGCAGCCCGCCCAATTTTCGCAAGCTTCCGCGATTGTCAGCGACCACCAGATCGTTCGGCCATTTCAGACCGACCTGCGAATGACTGAGTCCGCGCAACGCTTCGCAGGCGGCGATGCCGGCGACCAGACTGAGACCGCCCAACCGCGCCAAGCCGCCGTCGAAATGTCGGCCAATGGACAGGTACACATGCGCCGCCAATGGCGAGGTCCAGCCGCGCCCGCGCCGGCCACGGCCGCCGGTTTGCCGTTCGGCCAGCAGCACCGCGCAGCCTTGAATTGGCAATGCCCGTCGCATCAATTCGCTGTTGGTGGAATCCAGCGACCACGCGATCTCCAGCGATGCGAGTTGCGGCGCGACGGTGTTCGGCAACGACTCGCGGATTGCATCGGCATCCAGCAAATCGAGTGGCTGCTCGAGTCGATAACCACGCCCCGGCACCGCGGCAATGGCGATGCCGGCATCACGCAATGTTTCGATGCGTTTCCAGACGGCCGCGCGCGTCAGCCCGGCTTCGCGTGCCAGCAAGTCGCCGCTGATCGGACCGTCGGCCAGCCGCTGCAGCAATTGGCTTTCATGTGAGTGATCACTCATGCAGCAGTCAATGCCGATCTCGGCCATACAGGCGATGCATTAGTCGAGCGCGGGCGAATTTGGACTCCGTGCCGTCGCGCAGCCGTTGCAGGTTGCTGCGATGGGTGAAGGTGATGAACAGCGCAAGCGCAATGGCGAACCACATGCGATGGGGTCCGGCACCACTCCACCATGCCCACAACGGCAGGCTGGCGAACGCAAGAACGGTTGACAGGCCGACGTAACCGGTCGTGACCAGCACGCCCCCCCAAACCACCAACACCAGTGGAATCGACCACGGCCACAGCACCAGCAGCCCGCCGACCAGAGTGGCTGCGCCCTTGCCGCCACGGAACCCATGCCACAGCGGCCACACATGACCGACCACCGCAAACCCCGCGGCCAGGTAGCCGTGCGTGGTCACGCTCAAAGGCCCACTGAGTGGAGCCCAGCGTTGCGCAAACCACGTTGCCAGCACGCCCTTGCCAACATCGACCAGGGCAACACAGATGGCAAACTTCCAGCCCTGCGTCCGCAATGCATTGGTGCCGCCTGCATTGCCGCTGCCCATGGTGCGGATATCCACGCCGCGCATGCGCCCCAATACCAAGCTGCCGGATACCGACCCCAGCAAGTAAGCGACCAGCAGCAACATGGCGGTCAGCAACATCGGCGGTAGCAAGGCAGTCATGGCCGAATCATAGACGGCCGCACCCAGGCAGGTGCGTCAACATGACGCGCAACAGGTCTGGAGCAATGCTTCAGGGCGCTGGTTGCAACCCGACGACCAAGGTTCCGGGTCCCGCATGTGCGCCGATCGCCGGCCCAACCTCTACCAGATAGCCGGCCACCACTGGCAAACGTTCGTGCAGCGCGGCAAACAAGCGTTCGCCATCGGCCAGCGCATCGGCATGGCCGACAATCAACCGCCAGCCGGCCGTGTTCGGGACGCGTTTGGCCAGATAGCGGGCAAACGCATCCGCTGCATGCCGGCGAGCGAACAGGCCGCCGACCAGTTTGAGCAGGCCTTCGGGCGTGACCGCGGCGATCGGCGTCAATCCACTCCAACGCACAGCGGGACCGGCCCAACGCGGAATGCGCCCACCCCGCACCGCATGCGAAATATCACGGGCCATGGCCCAGGTCATGGTCAACGAACGCAGGCGGGTCAGTTCTGCTTCGATGGCGGCAGCATCCGCGCCGGCCGCGGCCATCTCGCCCGCGCGCCAAGCCAGCAGCGCCTGGCCCGCACTGGCGTGGCCACTGTCGAAGGCGACCAGTGGTTTGGCGAGCCCGCGCGCACCGGCCTCGGCAGACTGCAAGGTGCCCGACAACGGCCGCGACAGGCCCACGTACACGGCGGAGTCCTGATGTCCCAGCACGTGTTCGAAAATCCTTCGGTAGTCGCCTGACGGTGGCTGGCTGGTGATGGGGAGCTGCCTCGACGTCGCCATTCGCCCATAGAACTCGCCGGCGGTCAGACCCAGGCGATCCAGGTAATCGCGGCCATCCAGGCTGACCCGGGCCGACACGACGTGGATGCCATAGCGCTCCACAACCTCCTGCGGGATATCGGACGCACTGTCGGTGATCACCGCCACGCGATGTGGCGATTCGACACTGCGTTGCTGCATGACCATGTCGTCGGCCTTCATCGACTCGACCCGGCCATGCGCCGCGCAGGCATCGAACAGCAGCTGCGGCGAACCCACGTGAGCGTGCACGCGTAGCCGGCTGGCACCGCCGGCCACGACCAGTGAATCGATGTCCAATTCGCCCAGCGCTGCCTGCAATTGCAAGCGATCCATGCCTTCGCCCAGCAGCAGACATTCGGTGCAGTAACGGCGAGCAGGATCGATGTCTGCGTGCACATGCGCCGGCAGTTCCACCGCGTCGTTCGCCGCCGGCAGCGTGCCACCATGGATGCGGACCGCTCGGGGGCCGCCCTCGACGAATTCGGCGATGCCTTCCAGCCAATCAACGAACCCCTTTGCGCCGGCATCCACCACGCCTGCTTTCTGCAACAAGGCCATTTGTTTCGGCGTGTCAGCGAGTGCGCGGCGGGCACGTTGCAGTGCCTGGATAAATCCGCGGCGCGGGCTATCCGGCTGCTCGCGGGCAGCTTCCTCCATGGCATCCGCAAACGCGCTGATGACGGTGACGATCGTGCCCTCGACCGGATGCGCCAATGCCGCCCGCGCGCCATCTGCGCCGCGGCGCACTGCGGCCGCCAACGTGCGCGCATCGAGCACCGGTGCGTTGCGCGCGCGTTCGGCCAGGCCAAACAGGAACTGCGCCATGATCGCGCCGGAATTCCCGCGTGCGCCGTCGATCGCGTCGTTGCCGATCGCCACCAGCAATTCGCCAATGTGACGACTGCGGCGGCTCAACGCGCCCTGCAGCACGCTGCCAAAGGTTGAAGCCAGGTTGCTGCCGGTATCCCCATCGGGCACCGGGAACACATTGATCCGATTCAATTCGTCGCGCGACGCCATGACCCGCTGCGCGCCCGCAATCAGGGCACGGCGCAGGGTGGCGGCGGTGATCTCGGGTGTCCCGGACGATGCTTCAGCATGCGCGATGGTCATGGCCCAGTCTGCAATGCAGCAGCGCGCAATGCCTGCTGCGGCGCAGCATTGCAACCTTTCGCCTCCCGCGAGCATCCACGCTATAGTGGGAGTTGGGATGGTGTCATCAAACTCCCAGCATGTCAGGGGCTTCCAAGCCCTCTGAAGCAGCAATACGCGTCCTCATTCCGTGGTGAACCGCATGCGCCGTAGCAGCCAGACCCTGTTGAGCATCTCCCTCCTGTTCGCGGGTGGATACGCCGCAGCCGCGGAATCACAGCATTCGAGCGCTGACGGGAGCGCCAGTTGCCCGGACAGCACGGCGACAGCCACTGATCGCAATGAGCTTGGCGATACCGACCCGGCGGCCTCCACCGTCGCTCCGGTGCGCCATTCCGAGAAAGCCAGGACCCTGGTCACGCCGCGCAGCAACAGTGGCACCCGCGCTGCCCCGCCACGCTGGCACAGCTTCCTGCCGGGCATGTTCCGTTAGGAATCCCGTAAGCCGGTTGCAACCGCAGTCACATTGACAGGGATCTGGCGGAACCCGATTTACAGGCCGGGTGGCAAGGTCACCTCGAAACGCGCGCCACCCATTTCCGCAGACCGCCCCACGTGCAGTTCGCCGCGATAGCTACGGACGATGTCCTGCACGATCGCCAACCCGATCCCGTGCCCCTGCACCCGTTCGTCGCCGCGCACACCGCGCTGCAGGACGTGCGCGATGCGGTCCTCAGCAATCCCTGGTCCATCGTCATCAACCGTGATGGATAGCCCCGGACGTCGGCCTGGCGCGTCCACGCCCTCGGTCACTGTCAGCAGGACCCGACTGCTGGCCCACTTGAACGCGTTCTCGAGCAAGTTCCCCAGCAACTCCTGCAGGTCGCCGGTTTCACCGTGGAAGCGCACCTGCGGCGCGATCTCGAATTCGCACAGGACGCGCTTGCCGGCATAGACCTTTTCGAGGCCCGTCACGATCTGCTCGGCCAGTGGCTCGATTTCAATCGGGGCGGCGAACAACTGGTGCCCGGAACGCGCGGCGCGCGACAACTGGTAGGTCACCAAGTCATTCATGCGCCTGAGTTGCGTATCCACCTCATCGCGCAATTCGCCTTCCCCTGCGTCGCTATCCAAGCGCGTGCGCAATACCGCGAGTGGCGTCTTCAAGCTATGCGCGAGGTCCGCCAGCGTATTGCGCTGGCGATCCAGGTTCTCGCGCTCGCTGTTGATGAAGGCGTTGATGCTGTGGGTCAGCGGTTCAAGTTCGCGTGGGTGCGCTTCACTCATGCCCGACGCCGCGCCCAGCTGCACGCGCTTGAGCTCGCTGATCACCGCATGCAGCGGACGCAAGCTCCAGCGCAGCACCACCATCTGCAGCAACAACAGCACCAGCCCGGCACCACCCAGGTTCAACCACAACGCCGAACGAAACGCCGCGACTTGGCGACCGAGGGCGGTGGTGTCCTCCAGGATATAGACCGTGTACGGAAACTCGCGACCCTCCTGGTCGCTTCCGCTCCAGATCAGGCCATAGCCGTAGCGGTACACCTCACCCGCCTGGCCATTGATCTGGGTCACCGCAAGCGGCCCTTCAAAGGCCTGCTGGCGCGCCTGCAGCATCGGACCTGACGGCAGGCGCGGCCCTTGGGACGAGTCGGATTCCCAGCGACCGGCCGGCAATACGATTTGCGCGTACAGGCCGCTACCTGGCCGCTTGAAGCGCGGATCGGGTGGATCGTAAGGCGGGATGACACTGCCGTCGCGGGCGAAATCGCTGTTGGCGTAGGCCAGCGCATAGCTGTGAAGGCGCTCACGCATACCGCTTTGCGCGGTGCTGAGGAACGATCGGTCCAGCGCATAACCGGCCAGTGCGAGGAAGGCGACCAATCCCAGGCTGGCCGCAAGCAACTGGCGCGCCTGCAATGAGCGCGGCTGGGCGATGCGCAAACGGCGACGCCGGGTGACGTCGCCGCTTGGTGTTGTGTCAGGCACGTCCACGGGCGTCATCCGCCTTCAATGGAGCGCGATCACTCGCCGCTGCGTGGGATCGCAAACCTGTAACCACGGCCGCGTACGGTCTCGATGGGCTTCAATGCGCCTTCCGGATCAAGCTTCTTGCGCAACCGACCAATGAAGACTTCAAGCACATTCGAGTCGCGGTCGAAATCCTGCTGGTAGATGTGCTCGGTCAAGTCAGCCTTCGACACCAGTTCGCCGGCATGCATCATCAGGTATTCAAGCACTTTGTATTCGTAACTGGTCAAGTCGACATTGGCTCCGCTGACGCTGACGGTCTGCGCTGCCAAGTCCAGCATCACCGGCCCGCATTCCAGCGTCGGCTTGCTCCAGCCCGCGGCGCGGCGCACCAAGGCATTGACGCGCGCCAGCAGTTCTTCGACATGGAAAGGCTTGACCAGATAGTCATCGGCGCCCTGCTTGAGGCCATCGACCTTGTCCTGCCAGCTGGAACGCGCGGTCAGGATCAGCACCGGAAATTTCTTGCCCTCGTCGCGCAAGGCCTTGATCAGTTCCATGCCAGACATCTTGGGCAGGCCGAGATCAATGATGCCGACGTCGAACGGGACCTCGCGACCCATGTACAGGCCTTCCTCGCCATCTTGTGCGGCGTCTACCGCGTAGCCCTCGCGCTTCAGGCGTGCGGCCAGGGTCTCGCGCAACGGCGCTTCGTCTTCGACGAGCAGGATACGCATCGGAACTCCTTGGAAATGGGTAGAAGAGCTATTCGTTCAAACGCTCAAGCGACAGGATGCCAACATCACTCGTCGTCATCGCGTGTAGGCGGCTTGGCCTGCCCGGATGCGCGGCCATCACTGCGAGACTCATTGCTGCGGCTTGAGCCGGAATTGTCCTGGCGCCGATTCGGATCCTGCATGAAAACGCGGACACGTCCCTGATCATCGACCACCTTGACCCGATGCATATCGCGCCCGTCGTACTGGACGCGCTCGGCGGACAGCACTTCGCCACGGGTGTCACGCTCGACCCGGCGCACTGCATCGGACAAGCTGCCCTCTCGCGAACTGCCGTCCCTGGATTGTGATTGGCGGTCAGCCTGCCCGTTATCCCGCGATTGCACGTTGCCGCGGTTATCGCGTTCGCGCTGCGGCGGCTGGGACTGCGGGCCTGCGAACGCCGACAGCACCGGCAACATCGCCAGGATGGCAATGGTCAGCAGCTTCAACGGTGGCAAGCGACAGCGGGACATGTGCATTTCCTGGGGGATTGAACGTTTATGTTGCTCAACATTCTTGATCGGTACTTTCAAGTCAGCGAAGCAATGCGGCAATTCTGGACTTGGCCGGTGAATCTGCCCTGAAGTTTCCTGAACAGGGTACCCCGCTATTCATGTTCGCCCCGACAGCATGCGCTCCATCAGAACACTTCGCCCACACAACAACGCAACGAGCCACCGCCCGCCTCGATGGCATCCAATTCCACGGTTGCAACCTGGAAGCCGGCATCCGCCAGTTGCTGGCGGTGATGGGGCGATAGCGCGCCACCCGCAGACGCGCTCATCCAGAGCTTGTCCTGCCCAAGCGTGATGCAGTTGCCAACAAAGGCAGTGTGCTCACCCGGCGCGCACACGATCGCGTGAGGTGCATACAGCGCCGCGATCGCATCACAAGTGGCGGGCTCGGCGAACCCTGCAGGGCAGATCACCGCCGCACGTCCGGCCAGCACAGCCAATACGACATTGGTGTGGTACTCGCCGGCGGACAGGTCGAACAGCAAGGTTGCGCGCAAACCAAAGGCGTCATGCATCAGGCGCGCACCATCCTCGTCGCAACGTTCCGACAGGCCGCAGAACCCGAGGCCGCGCGCACGGTCGATCACCAGCGCGCCGGTCAGTTCGCAGGCATGCGGCTGCAGGGACAGATCGATCTCGCGATAGCCCAACACATCAGCGAAAAACGCGCGGATATCGGCGCGGGTGGCTTCATGCTGGCGCACTTCATGGCGCATGCGCCCGACCACATATCGTCCAGCCGCCGTTCCGAACACGTTGTTCGGGAACAGCGCATCGGGCGTGGCCGGGTCACCGGCGAAACACACCACCGGCAGCACGCCCGACAGCGCCAGGTGCAGGTCGCGATGCTGGCGCGCGGCGGCGGCGGGATCGAACGCTTCCGCATCGGCCATGTAACGGTTGTCGCCGGCCGACTGCGCCGCGCGGGCAAAGCCATCGGGCGCGACCAGGAAGGCCGCCTTCGCGGTGGCCGGCCCGAAATCCGCCGCGCTGCCGCGCGCGAACGCCAGGAACGCCGCGACATCGCGCGTGATCAAGCCGCGGCCTGGTCGTAATCAGTGGCCGCGATCGCGCGCGCCAGCAGCGACCAGTCCGCGCCCCGCCGATGCGCGCCCTCGCTGA
>JBKJOY010000288.1:0-3447 GCA_046595415.1 Thermomonas sp. | reverse complement strand
CTCTGCGCTCGAGCGTGCGCGCTCACGCTGGCCCTACCTGCGCGATATCGCCTTTGGCGACCTGTTCCTGGCTGACGTCAAGGCGTATCGCGATGTCTTGTGTGGCCGCCACGGATGGACACCGCACTATCCGTTGTTTGGAAGCGACACGGCGAAGCTTGCGCGCGAGATGATCGAAGGCGGATTGCGCGCGCAGCTTTGTTGCGTGGATACCACGCAGCTGGATGCAGGCTTCGCTGGCCACACCTTCGACCATGCACTGCTCGATGCATTACCCGCCAGCGTCGATCCGTGTGGCGAACATGGTGAATTCCATACCTGCGTCAGCGATGGACCCATGTTCGCAGCGCCACTGGACATCTCGCGCGGAGAGAGCGTGCTGCGTGACGAACGCTTCGCCTACACCGATTTCGTCCTCGCCTGATCAGCAACGATCCGAACCAGCGCTCGACTGCATCAGACTCGCGCATGAGTCATGCAGCGCCTTCGCGTGATGCCTGATGTGATCGCCGATGAAGCTCGCAATGAAGTAGTAGCTGTGATCAAAGCCTGGCCGCATGCGCAGCGTCAGCGGATGCCCGTGGACTTCACAAGCAGCCTCCAGCAATTCCGGGCGCAGCTGGCTCTCCAGGAATTCGTCGGCACTGCCTTGGTCGATCAACAACGGCAAACGCTCCGATGCAGCAGCGATCAACGCGGTCGCGTCATACGCCTTCCAATCCTCCAAGTCGTGGCCGAGATAGGCGCCGAACGCTTTCTCGCCCCAGGGCACCTGCGAGGGCGCCACGATGGGCGAGAACGCAGACACGCTGCGGTAGCGCCCGGCATTGCGTAGCGCCAGCACCAACGCACCATGCCCGCCCATCGAATGGCCGCTGATCGCGCGCGATGTGGTCACCGGAAAATGCGCCTCGATCAACGCTGGCAACTCATCGACCACATAGTCATGCATGCGGTAGTGCGCTGCCCACGGAGATTGCGTGGCATTGACATAGAAACCGGCGCCCTTGCCGAGGTCGTAGCCCTCGGCGTCGGCTACGTCATCGCCGCGCGGGCTGGTGTCGGGACACACGATCGCGATGCCATGTTCGGCGGCGTAACGCTGCGCGCCGGCCTTGCTGATGAAGTTCTGTTCGGTGCAGGTCAGGCCCGACAACCAGTACAACACCGGCACCGGACCGTCCTGCGCTTGCGGCGGCAGGTAGACCGCAACCCGCATGTCGCAATCCAGTGTCTCGGAACGGTGCTGCCAGACCTGCTGCTCGCCGCCGAAGCTGGCGTGTGATTCGATTTTGTGCATCTTCATTCCATCAAGCATTCACTGACTGAGAACCGTCGCGAGCGATGGCTGATTGCGCCCGTCCGGAGCGCAGGAACCGGAGTGTACATATTGGTACAGGAGGATTCCGAGCACCGCACGGGCGCAAGCTGCCGAGCGCAGCAGGTTTTCAGTAGTGAATGACGGTGCGGATCGATTTGCCCTCATGCATCAGGTCGAAGGCTTCGTTGATGCGGTCGAGCGGCATGGTGTGGGTCACGAACGGATCGAGGTCGATCTCACCTTTCATCGCCTGTTCGACCATGCCCGGCAATTGCGTGCGGCCCTTGACCCCACCGAATGCGCTGCCGCGCCAGACCCGACCGGTGACCAACTGGAAGGGGCGCGTTGAAATCTCCTGGCCCGCACCGGCCACGCCGATGATGACGCTCTCGCCCCAGCCCTTGTGGCAACACTCCAGCGCTGCGCGCATCACGTGCACATTGCCGATGCATTCGAAACTGAACTCCACGCCGCCGTCGGTCATCTCGACGACCACGTCCTGGATGGGCTTGTCCAAATCCTTCGGGTTGATGCAATCGGTGGCGCCCATCGACATCGCCAATGCAAATTTGCCGGGGTTGGTATCGATCGCAAGGATCCGTCCCGCCTTTGCCTGGCGCGCGCCCTGGATCACCGCAAGCCCAATTCCGCCGAGCCCGAACACCGCGACTGTGTCGCCCTCTTTCACCTTGGCCGTGTTGTGTACGGCGCCCAGCCCGGTAGTGACACCACACCCAAGCAAACACACTTTTTCGGGGTCGGCTTGCGGATTGATCTTCGCCAGCGAGATCTCGTTCACCACCGTGTATTCGCTGAAGGTGCTGCAGCCCATGTAGTGGAAGATCGGTTCGCCGTTGTAGGAGAAACGCGTCGTGCCATCCGGCATCAGCCCCTTGCCCTGGGTCGCACGCACTTTCTGGCACAGATTGGTCTTGCCCGACAGGCAGAATTTACATTCGCGGCATTCGGCCGTGTACAGCGGGATGACGTGATCACCGGGCTTGAGCGAGGTCACGCCCTCCCCGACTTCGATCACGACACCGGCACCTTCATGTCCCAGCACCGAAGGGAAAATGCCTTCCGGATCATCACCCGACAAGGTAAACGCATCGGTATGGCAGACGCCGGTATGACTGATCTTTACCAGCACTTCGCCCGCACGCGGCGGCTCGACGTCGATCTCGACGATCTTCAGGGGTTCGCCTGCGGCGAAGGCGACGGCGGCGCGTGATTTCATGGGGATCGCTCCGGAATGTGGATGCAGGTTGGCAACGCGACATTTTACCGCGGGCCCTCTGGCACCGGCATCCACAACCTCAGCCGGTATTCTGGATTCCAGCCGCAATGCCGTTGACCGTCGCGACCAGCGCGCGCAGCTGCGCTTCGTCCTCGCGCCCGCCTGCACGCCAGCGACGCAACAGATCGACCTGCAGCAGGCTGATCGGATCGACATACGGATTGCGCAGGCGGATCGACAGGCGCAGGCGGTAGTCGTCGGCCAGCAATTCGTCGCGAGCCTTGAGCGCCAGAATCGCATCGCGGGTACGCGCGAATTCCTCGGCGATCGCCGGGAAGAAGGCGTCGTGCAAATCACCGGCCAAGTGCGAATAGCGTTCGTAGATATCGAGGTCGGACTTCGCCATCAGCATCTCGACGTCGTCGATCATCGCGGCGAAGAACGGCCACTCGCGCGCCATTGCCGCCATCGCGTCCAGGCCATGCGCCTCGATGCCGTGGCGCAGCGCGGTGCCAACGCCGTACCAGCCGGTCAGGCCGGAGCGATTCTGCGACCACGCGAACACCCAAGGGATCGCGCGCAGGTTGGAAATGCCGCCATCGCGGCGACGCGAAGGGCGCGAGCCGATGCGCAACTGTTCGATCACGTCGATCGGCGTTGCCGTGCGGAAATAGGCCGGGAAGTCCGCACGCTCATGGACCAGCGCGCGGTAGTGGTCGCGCGACACGCCTGCGAGTTCGGCGGCCATCGCGCGCCAGCCTGCTTCGCGCGGTTCCGGCGGGCGTGGACGCAGGCTGGCGCGCAGCACCGCGCCGGTCATCTGTTCCAGATTGCGCAACGCCAGCGCACGGATGCCGTATTTGCGATGGATCACCTCGCCCTGCTCGGT
>JBKJOY010000219.1:0-5468 GCA_046595415.1 Thermomonas sp. | reverse complement strand
GAGCGCGGCATCGCGGTGATGAACGCACCCGATGGCAACACGCTGGCCGCGGCCGAACACGCGATCTCGCTGCTGTTTGCATTGGCCCGGCACATCCCTAAAGCCGATGCCGGCATGAAGGCCGGTGGCTGGCCCAAGGCCGGCCTCACCGGGTTCGAGTTGGAAGGCAAGAAGCTGGGCGTGATTGGACTCGGCCGCATCGGTGGCACGGTGGCGCGCAAGGCACAGGGCATCGGCATGGACGTGGCTGCGTTCGACCCGTTCCTGCCGGCCTCCGCCGCAGGCAAGGGCAGCGTGCCGTTGAGGTCGCTGGACGAGTTGCTGGCTTGGGCGGACGTGGTCACCCTGCATATCCCGCGCACCAAAGAAACCACGAATCTGTTGTCCGAAGAACGCATGCGCGTGATGAAGCCTGGTGCGTACGTCATCAACGCCGCGCGGGGCGGACTGGTCGATGAAGAGGCGCTGCTGCGCTTGCTCGATGAAGGCCATCTGGCCGGCGCCGCGCTGGACACGTTTGCCACCGAACCGCTGCCGGCGGACTCACCCCTGCGTGCGCATGCCAACCTGATCCTGACCCCGCATCTGGGCGCATCGACCGGCGAAGCACAGCAAGCGGTGAGCACGATTCTTGCTCGGCAAGTCATCGATTTCGTCGCTACCGGTGCAGTCGCGGGCTGCGTGAACTTGCCGGCGCTGACCGCCGAGGCCGCACGTGAGGTCGGCCCATGGATGCCGTTGATGTCCTCGCTGGGCCGCCTGGCTGCGCGCCTGGTGACCGCGCCGACCCGGCTCGACATCACCTATGCCGGACGCACCGAAGCGCTTGATACCCGTCCACTGACGCGACTGCTGGTGGCCTCCTTGTTGGGCGTGCATTCCGCTCGCGTCACGCCGGTCAATGCATTGGCCGAAGCGGCCGCGCGCGGCCTGGTGGTGGCGGAAACCGTGGGCGGCGATGGTGATGGTTTCGATCGTTTGTTGAAGCTGCGCGTGAGCGATGGCAAGCGCAGCCGCGAGATCGAAGCGACCTTGCATCGCGGGCCTCGCGTGGTGCGGATGGATGGGGTGGAAATCGAATTCGATCCGCAGGCGCACGTGCTGCTGCTGCGCAACGAGGACCGTCCCGGTATGGTCGGTGCGGTGGGTTCACAGCTCGGTGGACTTGGAATCAACATCGTCAATTTCGCACTTGGAGCTGCCGGCGATGGGCAGGCACGCGCGGCGATCACCGTGGATCGTGCGGTTGATGACATGCAACTTCAGGCATTACGGGCGATGCCCGGCGTGCTCTCACTGGCACAGGTGTAATAACGATGCGCATCCTATTGGCACGCCATGGTGAAACCCCTTGGAATGCGGAAGGCCGCTACCAGGGACAGGAAGACATCGCCCTGTCCGATGTCGGGATTGCACAGGCCACGGCGCTGGGTGAACGCCTGCACGATCTGCACATCGACCGCGCCATAGCATCGCCGCTGTCACGTGCGCGCCGAACCGCGGAGCTTGCGCTTGGTGAGGCGCGGGCATCCAAGCTGATGTTCGATGGCGGCTTGAAGGAGATTGCCCACGGCAGCTGGGAAGGCCTGCTGGCGAGTGAAATCCACGAGCGCGATCCCGAGCGACTGCGCGCGTGGCGTGAAGCACCGGAAAGCGTGCTGATGCCCGATGGTGGCGAGTCGCTGCAACAAGTGCAGGATCGCGCATGGCCGGCATTGGTGCGCGCCTGTTCCGGCCTTGGTGCGGACAGCACGCTGTTGATCGTTGCCCATGATGCGGTCAATCGCGTGCTGCTGTGCCGGATCCTGGGGATCCCGTTGTCGAAGCTATGGGGCTTTCGGCAGGCACCGACCACGCTCAACCTGCTGGAAGGACCCAGCGTTGATCGGCTGGAAGTTGTGCGCCTGAATGACTGCAGCCATCACACCGCGTTGTTCGGCGAAGCGGTGCATCGAGCGTTGTAGTCGAAGTACATCTGCACCGCTTCTACAATGCACGCCATGACCCGCACTCTTGCCGACTGGCTGGCCTACATCGAGCAGCAACACCCGAAGTCCATCGATATGGGCTTGGAGCGTGTTCGCGCCGTCGCTGCGCGCATGCGCCTCGGCAAACCCGGCAAGCGCGTCATCACGGTGGGCGGTACCAATGGCAAGGGCTCGACCGTTGCATTCGTCGAGGCGATTGCACGTGCGCACGGTTGGAAGGTCGGTGCGTACACGTCCCCGCATCTTCTCGCCTACAACGAGCGCGTGCGCATCGATGGCACGGATGCAACAGACGCGGAATTGATTGCCGGTTTTGAAGCCGTTGACGCCGCCCGCGGCGAGACGCCGCTGACGTACTTCGAGTACGGCACGCTCTGCGCGTTGTGGCTGTTCGCGCGCGCGCAGCTCGACCTGGCCGTGCTTGAGGTTGGGCTGGGCGGTCGCCTGGATGCGGTGAATAGCGTGGATGCCGATGCCGCGATCATCACCACCGTCGATCTTGATCATCAGGACTGGTTGGGCGATGACATCGAAGCGATCGGCTTCGAGAAGGCCGGCATCGCGCGACCGTTCAAGCCATTGATCCTGGGCGATGACGATCCTCCTGCCAGCGTGTTGCGGCATGCGTATGCCATCGGCGCGCAGGCATGGCGGATCGGCTGCGATTTCTTCGCCGAACCGATCGACGATGTGCATTGGCGTTGGCGCGAAGTCGGCTGCGTGATCGAGTTGCCGACCCCGCTGCTCAGTGCGCCGGTGCAATTGCGCAACGCGGCATGCGCGATCGCGGCGTTGCGCGCGCTGCGTGGCCGGATCAACAAGGATGACATCGCGAGCGGTATCGCGAATGCGCGTATCGATGGGCGCCTGCAGCAGTTCCAACAGGATGGCGTCGACATCGTGGTCGATGTCGGCCACAACCCGCAGGCGGCGCGTGCGTTGTCCGCGTGGCTGGCGAAGCAACCGAAACGCCCCACTGTGGCGGTCTATGCCGCGCTGGCAGACAAGGACGCGGCTGGCGTGGTCGCGGCGTTGGCGAGGCAGGTGGATGCGTGGCACGTAGCTGGCCTGGCCGATGCCGGGCTGCGCGGCGAGGACGTCGATGCCTTCGCCAAGCGCCTGACGGCCACCGCAGCGGCGGCTGCCACGCAGCATGTCGATGTGCAGGCGGCGCTTCAAGCGGCGATCCAGCAGGTCGGGCCGGGTGGGCGCGTGTTGGTGTTCGGGTCATTCCACACCGCGGCAGCGGCCCTGCGCACGCTGAACGTGGCGGGTTGACCGGCCGCCCCAAGACCTGCGGCCCGCTATAATTCATCGGTCCCCCATGACGGTCCGCATTCGATGGAAACTTCCCTCAAACAGCGCCTCGTCGGTGCGAGCGTACTGGTGGCACTGGCAGTGATCTTCCTGCCGATGCTGGTCAAGGGACCGGCACCCGACAGCGGAGTGTCTGATGTGTCGCTGGATATCCCGGCCGAACCCAAGGGCGATCCGGCCACCAATACCGTCGACTTGCCGCTCATCCCTGCTGCCGGCGCACCAAGTGGCGGCGTGGTTGGCATGCCGGCGGCCTCTCAGGACGATAACGCCACTGCAGCACCTGCGGACGCGGGCGCATTTCCGACGGCCGCTGCAGGCGACTATGTGGTCAGCTTCGGGAGCTATGCCACCACCGCGGATGCGCAACAGGTGATCGCCGCCCTGCGCAACGCAGGCCTGCCGGCGTTCTCTGAAGCCACCAAAGTCGGCACCCGTGACGCGCAGCGGGTGCGCATCGGTCCGTTTGCGGATCGCGCGATCGCCGAATCCGCGCGGCTGACCGCTGCCAAGGTAAACGGCGGCGTTGATGCGAAGGTAGTGGTGCTGGATGCCAATCCAACCGCCCCTGTCGCTGCAACGCCAGGTGTTCCAGTCCCAGCGCCAGCCAAGGTGGCTGCGGTGGCAACACCAGCGCCGCCCAAAGCAGTGCCGCTGCCACCCGTGGCCAAGCCGGTTACGTTGCCCGTCGCCAGCGTGGTGAAGCCGGTGGCAACGACCACGGTTCCCGCTGCGAAACCGCCGGTAGCTGCCCCCGCTATCACTGCCGTCGCCAAGCCCGCGGTGGATACCAGCAAGACCGGTTTCGCGGTGCAGGTTGGCGCGTTTGCCGACACCGCCGCCGCAACTGCCTTGCGCGACAAGCTTCGCAGCGCCGGCTTCAACACCTTTACCGACACCGTGAACACCGATGGCGGGACGCGCACCCGCGTGCGCGTTGGCCCGGTGGTGAATCGCGCCGAAGCCGATGCGTTGAACGCGTCGGTCAAGGCCAAGACGGGGCTCAACGGCATGGTGCGGCCGCATCCCTGATCCATTGGTTCAAGCCATCGTTTGCATTGGCTTGGGTTCGACGTTCGATGTTCCTTCACCAGTTCCAATTTTCGGGTTTTGTCATCTATGTGCGGAATTGTCGGGATCGTCGGCCAGAGCGAAGTCGCCGCGCAGCTGTACGACGGGCTGACCGTGCTCCAGCATCGCGGCCAGGATGCGGCCGGGATCGCGACCGCGGATGGCGGCAAGTTGCATGTGCACAAAGGCAATGGTCTGGCGCGTGATGTGTTCGACGAACGCTCGATGGCGTTGCTGGTCGGCCGGGTCGGCATCGCGCATTGCCGCTATCCGACCGCAGGCAGCGAGGGCAGCGACGAGGCCCAGCCGTTCTATGTGAACTCGCCGTTCGGCATTGCGCTTGCGCACAACGGCAACCTGATCAATACCGATGAACTGCGTCGTGAAGTGTTCGAGCAGGACCGCCGCAACGTCAACACCGAGTCCGATTCCGAAGTACTGCTGAACGTGTTCGCGCACGAACTGGATTCGCAGAAATCATTGACGCCGGACGCCGTGTTCCGCGCGCTGGAAGGCGTGAACCGCCGTGCGAAAGGCGGCTATGCCGTCGTCTGCACGGTGCTCGGGCTGGGCTTGGTGGCGTTCCGCGATCCCAACGGCATCCGCCCGCTGGTGCTCGGCAAGCGCACCGTGGCGACGGGCGACGAATACATGGTGGCATCCGAATCCGTTGCGTTGGACATCCTCGGTTTCGAGCACCTGCGTGACGTCAAGCCGGGCGAGGGCATCATCATCACCGCGCGTGGTGAATTGCATGCACGCCAGTGCGCCGAACCGCAGGTGCATGCGCCGTGCATCTTCGAATACGTCTACTTCGCGCGCCCGGACTCGATGATCGAGGAAATCTCGGTGCACAAGGCGCGCATGCGCATGGGCGTCATGTTGGGCGAGAAGATCCAGCGGCTGCGGCCAGAGCATGACATCGACGTGGTGATTCCGATCCCCGACACCAGCCGCGATGCCGCATTGGAAATCGCGAATGTGTTGGGGGTGAAGTACCGCGAGGGCTTCATCAAGAATCGTTATGTCGGCCGCACCTTCATCATGCCGGGACAGGGCGAACGCGCGAAGTCGGTCAAGCGCAAGTTGAAT
>JBKJOY010000053.1:0-3720 GCA_046595415.1 Thermomonas sp. | reverse complement strand
CAAGGCGATGGGTGTGTTCGGCGATGCCGCCTGCAACAAATACGACTACGACCGCAGCAAACTGGACGCGTTTTCCGCGGAAAGTGTCGAGCGCGCGCAGAAAGCACAGGCGTCAGGCGCTTTCAGTGCGGAAATCACGCCGGTGACCGTCAAGACCCGCAAGGGTGAGGTGGTCGTCGACCAGGACGAGGAACCCGGCAAGATCGATACCAGCAAGATCCCGGGGTTGCGTGCCGCATTCGGCAAGGATGGGGTGCTGACCGCAGCGTCTTCCTCCAAGATTTCTGACGGTGCAGCAGCATTGGTGGTGATGTCGGCCGAGGCCGCGGCGGCAGCCGGCGCCACCCCGCTGGCCCGGATTGTTGCGCATTCCACCCATGCACAGGCCCCGGAGTGGTTCACCACCGCCCCGGTGACCGCACTTCGCGATGTGTTGGCAAAAGCCGGCTGGAGCGTGGATGACGTGGACCTGTTCGAGGTCAACGAAGCCTTCGCGTGCGTGGCCATGGCGCCGATGACCGACCTCGGTATTCCCCACGAAAAATTGAACGTCAACGGGGGCGCATTGGCGCTGGGTCATCCGATTGGGGCTTCGGGAGCCCGCCTCCTCGTCACTTTACTGAATGCGCTTCAGGCCCGAGGCAAGCGCCGCGGAGTGGCGTCCTTGTGCATTGGCGGGGGCGAAGCCACGGCCATGGCGATCGAGCTGATGTGAAGAAATTGAACGCCAAATAGAAAAAAAACCGGCCAACCGCTTGACACCAGTCGAAGGCTTGTCATCATGTTAGGGGCGCGCAGTTTGCGCGTTGCCAAATAACTTACGACGAGGAAACCGTATCATGTCGATTAACAAGATCCTGCTGGCAATGGCGCTGGGCCTGGCCCTGACCGCTTGCACCAACAAGGAGCAGGCTGCTGACGCGTCCGCTGATGCCGCCGCTGCTGCAACCGATGCCCAGACCGCTGCTGATTCCGCTGCCGCCACCGGTGACATGGCTTCTGCCAATGCTGCCCAGGCTGCTGCTGACACCGCCGCGATGGCTTCCGACGCTGCCGATTCGGCTGCGACTGCCACTGCCGCTGCTGGTGGTGACATGTCCAAGGCTGACGATGCTGCCGACTCCGCTGAAAATGCGGCTGACGCTGCTGGCCAGGCCAAGGATGCTGCTCAAGAAGCCGCAGCTGCTGCTGAAGCCAAGAAGTAATATCAACGGGCGTTCCGACGCCTAGTTTGATATCGCAAGATCGAAGGGCCGTCGGTATTCCGACGGCTTTTTCGTAGCCAGCTCCGGTTGGCGAGAGTTAGCACGACGAATCGCGTGCCTGAAACCTGCTGGTGAGTGCCGTGCATTGACGCAGGCTCTACATCACATCGCTATACCCTGATCCATCATTCCACTCCAGGAGAGACCCCATGAATACCAAGCTCGTTGTGCTCCTTGCCGCTGGCGTCCTCGCCCTGTCGGCCTGCAAGAACGAAACCCCGGAAGCCCAGCAGCAGGCCGCCGAAGCGTCCGCTGCAGTTGATCAGGCTGGCGCTGCTGCTGCAGACGCTGCCACTGCCGCTGGCAATGTTGCCCAGCAGAGTGCAGAAGCTGCTGCTGCCTCCACCGGCGAAGCCGTTGGTGAAGTCGCTGCCAATGCTGAAGTGGTTGTGGACACCGCCAAGGCCGCTGGCGCCGAAGCTGCTGCCGGTGCCGCCTCCGCCACTGCTGACGCTGCGCAGAACACTGCTGACGCCGCGCAGAAAGTGGCCGACAAGGCTGATGCCGCTGCTGCCGAAGCCAAGGCCAAGAACTAAGCCTTCTTCGCACTTCGCATTGCAACACCCTAAAGACCCGCTTCGGCGGGTCTTTTCTTTTGCACGACGCCAACAGAGAAACGGCGGTGCTGATGGGCACTCAGCCGTTCTTGCGAGAATGATGCGCGTGCTAGCAACGGTTATCCTGTGACATTGCCCGATTCAACGCCGACCTATGCCCGCCCTGACTTCCCAGATTGATCCACGTTCGCAGGACTTCCAGGACAACGTGACCTGGCATCGCGAACTGGTGGCTGAACTTGATCGCCGCCTCGCGCGTGCTGCAGATGGCGGTGGCGAGAAAGCCCGCAACAAGCACACCGAACGCGGCAAGCTGCTGCCACGCGATCGCATCAGTGCCCTGCTCGACCCCGGCTCGCCGTTCCTGGAAATCGCGGCACTTGCAGCCGAAGGCATGTATGACGATGCCGCGCCAGCCGCCGGCATGGTTTGCGGCATCGGCCGGGTCATGGGCCAGGAAGTCGTGGTCGTGGCGAACGATGCCACGGTCAAGGGCGGCACTTATTTCCCGATGACGGTGAAGAAGCACCTGCGCGCGCAGGAGATCGCCCGCGAGAACCATTTGCCATGCGTGTACCTCGTGGATTCCGGTGGCGCGTTCCTGCCGCTGCAGGACGAGGTGTTCCCGGACAGGGAGCACTTCGGCCGGATCTTCTACAACCAGGCGCGGATGAGCGCGGAGAACATCCCGCAGATCGCGGTCGTCATGGGCAGTTGCACGGCCGGCGGCGCCTACGTGCCGGCGATGTGCGACGAATCCATCATCGTCAAGGAACAGGGCACGATCTTCCTCGGTGGTCCGCCACTGGTGAAAGCGGCGACCGGCGAAGTGGTCGATGCCGAAACCCTCGGTGGCGCCGATGTGCATACCAGCATCTCGGGCGTGGCCGATCATTTCGCCGAGGACGACCATCACGCGCTGGAGATCGCACGCGGCATCGTTACCACGTTGAACCGCAGCAAGCAGTTGCCGCTGAGCGTGCAACCCGCGCGCGAACCGCTTTACGACGCTGCCGAGCTATACGGCATCGTGCCGAAGGATTCGCGCCGCCCATTCGACATCCGCGAGGTGATCGCGCGGATCACCGATGGCAGCGAACTGCAGGAATTCAAGGCGCGCTACGGCAAGACCCTGGTCACCGGCTTCGCGCATCTGCACGGCTGTCCGATCGGGATCATCGCCAACAACGGCATCTTGTTCGCGGAAAGTGCGCTGAAGGGCGCGCATTTCATCGAGCTGTGCAACCAGCGCGGCATCCCGCTGGTCTTCTTGCAGAACATCACCGGGTTCATGGTCGGCAAGAAATACGAGCAGGCCGGGATCGCGAAAGACGGTGCGAAGATGGTGACCGCGGTAGCGTGTTCGCACGTACCCAAGTTGACCGTGGTGATTGGCGGCAGCTTTGGTGCCGGCAATTACGCGATGTGCGGACGTGCCTACGGCGCGCGCTTCATGTGGATGTGGCCGAACGCGCGGATCAGCGTAATGGGCGGCGAGCAGGCGGCCAGTGTGCTGGCCACGGTGAAGCGCGATGGCATCGAGGCCAAGGGTGGCGTCTGGACGCCGGACGAGGAAGAAGCCTTCAAGGCGCCACTGCGCGATCAGTACGAGTCGCAGGGCAATCCTTATTACGCCACCGCGCGGCTGTGGGACGACGGCATCATCGACCCGGCTGATACCAGGCGCGTCTTGGGGCTGAGTCTGTCTGCCTCGCTCAATGCGCCGATTGCCGACCGTACCCGGTTCGGTGTGTTCCGGATGTAGCTGCAGCGTCGCTGCGCGGGACCACCCAGTGACGGGCCAGGATACTGGGCGGCTGCACGCCAGCGCTTGCGCGTGGTCAGACGTCGCAAGCCTGGCACTGTGAAGCCATCGTTGTTGATGACCAGCGGCCGAT
>JBKJOY010000039.1:0-13646 GCA_046595415.1 Thermomonas sp. | reverse complement strand
CTACCGCCGGGCGTTCGCTCCGCGGCTCAAAATGCCGCTACGCGAGCCACCCGACGCTCTCACCGTCGCGCCAAACGTTTCATTTAGGCACGCTTGGAGGAATCCGCGGCGAGACCTCGCCCACATCGCCGCATTGCCCACGATGCCGCAGCGCCTGGTCCATCAGCACCAACGCCAGCATAGCTTCGCAAATGGGCGTGGCGCGCAGGCCCACGCACGGGTCATGCCGCCCGGTGGTGACGATCTCGCTGACGTCGCCATGGACATCCACGCCATCGACCGGCAAGCGCAGGCTGGAGGTTGGCTTGAACGCCACCGACACCACGACCTGCTGCCCGCTGGAAATGCCACCCAGGATCCCGCCCGCATGGTTGGACTGGAAACCGGTCGGCGTCATCTGGTCGCGATGCGCGCTGCCCTTCTGCGCCACGCTGGCGAATCCACTGCCGATTTCGACGCCCTTGACCGCGTTGATCGACATCATCGCTGCGGCGAGTTCGCCATCGAGCTTGCCGTAGATCGGCTCGCCCCACCCCGGCGGCACGCCATCGGCGACCGCAACCAGGCGCGCGCCCACCGAATCGCAGGACTTGCGCAGCGCGTCCATGTACGCCTCCAGCTCACCCACTTGCGACGCGTCCGGCCAGAAAAACGGATTGGCTTCGACGGCGCTCCAGTCATGGCTTCGCGCGACCACGCCGCCGATCTGCGCCACATGGCCGCGTACCTGCACGCCGTAGCGCTGTGCCAGCCACTTCTTGGCGATCACGCCGGCGGCGACACGCATCGTGGTCTCGCGCGCGGACGAACGCCCGCCGCCGCGCGGATCGCGCAAGCCGTATTTCTGCCAATAGGTGTAATCGGCATGGCCGGGGCGGAACTGTTCGGCGATGCGGGTGTAATCCTTGCTGCGCGCATCGGTGTTGCGAATCAGCAGCGCAATCGGCGTGCCGGTGGTCAGGCCTTCATAAACGCCCGACAGGATTTCGACCTCGTCGGCCTCATGCCGCTGCGAGGTGTGCCGGGATGTCCCGGTCGCGCGGCGTGCCAGGTCATGCGCGAATTCTTCCTGCGCAATCGCTAGACCTGGCGGACAGCCGTCGATCACGCAGCCGATCGCCGGCCCGTGGGACTCGCCGAAGGTGGTGACACGCAGTAGCTGGCCGAAGGTGTTCAACGAATCAGAACAACCCTGAACCGGTCGCAGCTTCGCGCGACTCGAGCAACCGGGTGATCTTCGCGTTGTGCGCAACCAGATCGCTACATTCCGCCACGAAAATGCCCATCTGCCCTACCTTGAATTCGACCCAGGCCAGCGGCAATTCCGGCAACAACCTGACCAGCGCTTGTTCGGCCTCGCCTACTTCGCAGATCAGCAGGCCGTTGCGGTCCAGGTGCAAGGGCGCATCGCGCAGGATCCGCAGCGCAAGATCCAGGCCGTCATCGCCCGCGCGCAGGCCAAGCTCGGGTTCGTGCGCGTATTCACTCGGCAGTGCGTCGGTCTCGTCATTGGTGACATACGGCGGGTTGGTCACGATCAGGTCGTAATGCTGACCGGACAAGCCGGCGAACAGGTCCGACTTGAACAGGCGAACGTTGTCGGCATGCAGGCGTTTCTTGTTCTCGTTGGCCAGCGCCAGCGCGTCATCGCTGATGTCGATGCCGTCCACTTGCCATTCCGGATTGTGGTGGCCCATCGCGATGGCAATACAGCCGGATCCGGTGCACAGGTCCAGGGCGCGACGCACTTCGTGATCACCGAGCCACGGCTGGAAACCGGATTCGATCAATTCGGCAATCGGTGAACGTGGCACCAGCGCACGCGGATCGGACTTGAAGCTGAGGCCGGCAAACCAGGCCTCGCCGGTCAGGTAGGCGGCCGGAATTCGCTCTTCGATGCGGCGCAGGAACAGACTGAGCACGTCTTCCTTCTCGGCCTCGGTCACCCGCGCATTGCCATACACCGGCGACAGGTCGTGCGGCAGGTGCAGCGCGTGCAAGGTCAGTTGGGTGGCCTCGTCCAAGGCGTTGTCATAGCTGTGGCCGAAGGTCAGCCCGGCCGCATTGAAGCGACTGCCGCCGTAGCGGATCAGGTCGATGATGGTCTGCAATTCCTGGGACATGGCGTGTGGTTTGCGGTGGCGTGGCGCCAGACCGCGCAGTATAGCGGGGGCGGGTCGGTATCATGGGGATGGTCACCGTCCCTTCTTATTGCAGACCACCATGTCGAAACGCGCGTTGCCCTTGCTCATCATCGCCGTGTTGGCCGCGGCTGGCGGATTATGGGCCGCGCAAGGCCTGTTCGGATCGAACCCGACCGCTACCGGCGCGTCGACCCTTCCGCCGGTCAGCAGCATGACGTTGCTGCCGACGCCACGCGCGCTGCCGGCGTTCTCACTGCGGCAATCCGATGGCACCGCCCTCACCGGCGAAGAACTCCACGGCCACTGGACACTGGTGTTCATCGGTTTCACCCATTGCCCGGATGTGTGCCCGACCACGTTGGCTGAACTCAATGGCGCACAGAAACAATGGGCCGCATTGCCTGAAGCCACCCGCCCGCGCGTGCTGTTCGTGTCCGCCGATCCTGACCGTGACACGCCGAAAATCACCGGCGACTACGCGCACGCGTTCAATGCCGATTCGCTCGCCGCCACTGCGCCCGTGCCGCAACTCGAAGCTTTCGCGCGTTCGCTCTCGCTGGTGTTCATGAAAGTGCCTGATGAGAGCGGGCCGGGCCCGAGTGGCCGAGCCGACGACTACAGCATCGACCACAGCGCCACGATAATCGTGCTCGATCCGCAGGCACGGATGGCCGGCGTGATCGTGCCGCCGTTCGATCCCAAGGCGATTGCCGCGGATCTCCTAGCCCTGACCAAGGCCATGCCATGAGCTTGTTGACCAGCCTCACCTATGTACTGCCACACCGTTTGCTGTCTTCACTGGCAAGGGCGCTGGCCTATTCGGACAGCCCCGGGACAAGCCGGTGGTTGATCGATACCGTCACCCGCAAGTTCGATGTGGACCTGGCGGAAGCCGCCGAGCCAAACCCGCGTGCGTATCCGACGTTCAATGCGTTCTTCACCCGCGCCCTCAAGCCCGGTGCCCGCAGCGTGGATCCCGACCCGGCAGCGCTACTGATGCCGGCAGACGGACGCATCAGCCAGTGCGGCGACATCGTGCCGCTGGGCGATGGCGATGGCCGGATCTTCCAGGCCAAGGGGCAGTCGTTCACCGCCGCAGAATTGTTGGGCGATGCCGCGGCCGCCAAGCCATTCGCCGATGGCGTGTTCGCCACGGTCTATCTGTCGCCGCGCGACTACCACCGCGTGCACATGCCGTGGGCCGGCACCTTGCGCGAAACCGTGCACGTGCCGGGCCGGCTGTTCTCGGTCGGGCCGGATGCCGTGCGCAACGTGCCGCGCCTGTTTGCCCGCAACGAACGCCTGGTCTGCCATTTCGACACCGAGTTCGGGCCGATGGCAATGGTCATGGTTGGCGCGCTGCTGGTGTCGGGCGTGGAGACCGTCTGGAGCGGGATCGAAATCCCGCGCTATGGGGACCGCATCACCACCAAGGATTACCGCGGCCAGGGCATCACTCTGGAACGCTTTGCCGAGATGGCCCGCTTCAACTACGGCAGCACCGTGATCGTGCTGTTGCCGAAGGGTGTTGCCGCACTGAATCCCGAACTCAAGTCCGAGATGCCGGTGCAAATGGGGCAGCGACTGGCGTTGCGCGCCTAGGACAGCAGCATCCCGGCGCGCGCCAGCCTCAGTCCGTGCAACCCGCCAGGCTGAGCGTTTGCCCGGGACGAATCGCGTATTTCGGCGCCTTGAGCTTGTTGGCCCTGGCCAGGTCGCGAACATCGCAGCCCACTTTCCGGGTGATGTCGGTAAGCGTGTCGCCCCGCTGCACTTTGTAGCTCTTCGCTTTGGCAGGCTTGGCGGGCTTCGCGGGCGGCGGCGGTGCCGCGGCAGCCATTGCGGACGACGCGAACGTTGAAGATGCCGATGTCATCGGCCCGATCTGGACCACGGCTGACTGCACGTTGCTGGCCACCAATTGCTTGGCGAGTTGTCCGCGTTGCTTGCCTGGCGCGCAATAGCGGTCATACAGGGTGGACATGCGCGCCGTCGCATTCAATGCCGTGCCTGCCGAAAGCCAGCTGTCCGGCTCGAATCGCGGGTTGAGATTCCGTAGCGCGCGCATGTAGCCATCACGCGAACCACTGTTGCCAAGGCAAATCGTCAGTTCATAGATCGAAGTTGGTTGCGCCAGCCTGATGAGCGCAGGGCGGGTACTGACCCGCGGCCAACTGATGCCGTAATCACGCGGATGCAGGAACAGCCATGCGGCCGCGATCACCATCGGCACATAGTCCTTGGTTTCCGCCGGGAACTGGTTGTAGACATCGGAATCCCAGAAATTGCGCCCATTCGTGCTCTGGAACACGCGGGCAGCCCGCCCTTCCCCGCCGTTGTAGGCCGCCAGTGAGAGTTCGATGCTGTTGTTGAGCCCCCGCATGCGCTCACTCAGGTACGACGCCGCGGCATCCGCCGCCGAACGCGGGTCATAACGGGTATCGAAGCCGGTGCCATCGTCACCCAGACCATAACGCTTGCCGGTCGCCGGCATGAACTGCATCGGCCCGACCGCTCCGGCGCGCGATCCCACGTGCACCTTGCCGTTGGATTCCTTGGCCATGATCCCGAACAGCAGCGCTTCCGGTAGTCCCTGGCGCTTGAACGCGGGCGACATCAAGTGCTGCATGTAGCGATAGTTTTCGTAGCTGTCCATCAACGACGGGCGCATGTCAGTCAGCCACCGGCGAATGCCCGCCTGTACGGCCGGGTTGAACTGCACCGCCTTGACGAAGCGCTGGCCGTCCTCGCCCAGCAATGCCGCGGCGCTGGCGGCTTCAGGGACAGCGGCATCGGCCAGGTCGCGTTCGTCGATAGGATCATCGCCCTCGTCGTCCAAAGACCCGTCACCGGCCGTTGGCGCGGTCGCCTTGAGCAATCGTTCGTAGGTCACCAGCATGGTCTTGACGTCGCATCCGCGCTGTTTCGCGCAAGCCGTGACCACACCTTCCATGTCCGCCAGTGCGGCCTTGGTTGTAACCGCCGCAGAAGCGTCGTCTTCTGCCAGCAAACCTTCGCGATAGCGCTTTTCGGCAACATCCATCCGCTGCTGCAAGACGGCAATCGACGCTTGCTCCCGGCGTGACTGTGCATGGGCTTGGGGCGCGACCGCGAGAGACGCGAACAAGGTCGCGGCGAGAGCAGCCGAGGCAGGAAACAAACCGGCAAACGAGCGAAAAGACATGGCCAAACCAACGACGAGGGGAGAAGCAGGGTAGCTGCCTGCCGGAAGCCGGGGCAACCCGCCACACGTAACGGGCGCTGTACGCCGCATCCGCATAGAATCGGGCGAGCGCATTCCTTCAATCTCCAGACACGAGGCACCATGGACCAGGCACCCGTTCCGCCAATCCTTGTCGGCAAGGCCGTCACCACCGAAAGCAGCGGCCTGGTGCACTTGTTGCCCAAGTATGGCAACCGCCATGGGCTGGTCGCCGGCGCCACGGGAACCGGCAAGACGGTGACCCTGATGACGCTGGCCGAGGGCTTCAGCCGAATCGGCGTGCCCGTGTTCCTGGCCGATGTGAAGGGTGATGTGGCCGGACTGGCGGTGCCCGGCACGATGAGCGACAAGCTCCAGCAGCGCCTGACCGAGATGGGGATTTCCGACTACCGCAACGAAAGCGCGCCGACGATTTTCTGGGACCTGTACGGCAAGAACGGACATCCAGTGCGCGCGACGGTCAGCGAAATCGGCCCGACCCTGCTGGGCCGCATGCTGGAACTCAATGACACCCAGGAAGGCGTGCTGGAGATCGTGTTCAAACTGGCCGATGACAATGGCTGGCTGTTGCTCGACCTTGCCGACCTGCGCGCCCTGCTCGCCCATGTCGGCGAAAGCCGCAAGGAGATCTCGACCAGCTACGGTCTGGTCAGTACCCAGTCGATCGGTGCCATCCAGCGCGCACTGCTGCAGATCGAGCAGCAAGGTGGCGATGCGTTCTTCGCCGAGCCGGCACTTGAGCTGGCCGACCTCATGCGCACCACCACGGATGGCCGCGGCGTGGTCAGCATCCTGGCGGCCGACCAGTTGATCCTGAAGCCGCGCCTGTATTCCAGCTTCCTGCTTTGGTTGTTGTCCGAATTGTTCGAAACCTTGCCGGAAGTCGGCGACCTGGACAAGCCCAAACTCGTGTTCGTGTTCGACGAGGCGCACCTGTTGTTCGACGATGCGCCACCCGCACTGCAGCAGCGCATCGAGCAAGTGGTGCGCTTGATCCGTTCCAAGGGCGTTGGCGTGTATTTCTGCTCGCAGTTCCCTGACGACGTGCCCGACAACATCCTTGGACAGTTGGGCAACCGGGTGCAGCACGCGCTGCGTGCATTCACCCCGCGCGACCAGAAAGCGGTCAAGACTGCCGCCGAAACGTTTGTTCCAAACCCGGCCCTGAACGTGGCCCAGGTCATCTCGCAACTCGGCACCGGCGAGGCCTTGGTGTCGATGCTGCTGGACAAGGGCGTGCCGATGCCGGTGGAGCGCACGATGATCGCGCCGCCGCGCTGCCGCATGGGGTCGATCACGGATGCGGAGCGCGCGCAAGTCCGCGCCGGCAGTCCGGTCGGCGCCAAGTACGACAAGGCGATGGATCGCGAATCAGCGTCGGAGATGCTGGCCGCACGCCGTGCCGACGCAGAGCACGCTCAGGCTCAGTCACAAACTCCAGCGCCGGGCCGCAGCAACCCGCAGGCCAATGATGACAATAGCGGGGGCATCGGCCAGGCGATGAAGGACGCGATGTTCGGCACCAAGCGCCGCCAGGGAATGGTGGAAACCATGGCCAAGCAGACCGCCCGCACCGTTGGTAGCCAGGTCGGCCGGCAGATCCTGCGCGGGATCATGGGCAGCATCTTCGGCGGCAAGCGCTAAGGGCGGCACGCATGGGACGGTGGCGTCCACCAGCGCCGGCCAGCACGGCACTGATCACCCGCGCGGGCCATGAGCGCTTGAAGGCGGAACTCGACGACCTGTGGCGCATTCAGCGTCCCGAAGTCGTGCGCGCGCTGGCCGCCGCCGCGGCCGAAGGTGACCGCTCGGAAAACGCCGAATACACGTATCGCAAGAAGCAGCTTGGCGGCATCGACCGGCGCGTGCGCTATCTCAGCAAGCGGCTGGAAGCCCTGCGCGTGGTGGATACCGCCCCCACTGATCGCAACGCGGTGTTCTTTGGGGCCAAGGTCGCCCTTGAGCGGGTCAGTGACGGCGAGGAGCTGGTGTATTGGATCGTGGGCCCCGACGAAACCGATGCGCCACTCGGCCACATCAGCATTGATTCACCGCTGGCGCGGGCCTTGCTCAAGAAACGCACCGATGACGAGTTGACGGTCGAGTTGCCGACCGGACCATGCACGTTCGTGATCCTGGACGTGGGCTACGACGCCTGAGTCCGATCAGCCAACCACGTCGGGTGAACCGGTATCGTCGTCAGCCTCGGGGTTGCAGTCGCGAGCGCGCTTGGCGAGCTCCTCATACCGATCCTTCATCGCCTGCAATTCGCTTTCTTCCAGCTCCTCCAGATCGAGCAACGAGTTGTGCGCGCCCTTGGTGGCCCGGATCAGTTCGTCCAGTTTGATCTGCAGCGCCTGGCTGTCGCGGTTCTGGCTGTTCTGGATCAGGAACACCATCAGGAACGTGACGATGGTGGTGCCGGTATTGATCACCAACTGCCATGTGTTGCTGAACTTGAAGATCGGGCCGGTGACCACCCATACGGCAACGACCGTGATCGCCAGCATGAAGCTGGCCGGGCTGCCGGCGAAACGGGACGCGGCAGTGGCGAACCGGGTGAACTTGCCTCTCGTTGCCATCTATTTGTCCACGCCTTCAGGCCAGCCATGCAGATACGGGGTCGCATGTGCGGATGGCGTTCAGATCCCGCCGTACCAGTCGTAGCCCTGATCTTCCCAGAAACCGCCTTTGCCACCTGCGAAGTGCGCGTAGCTGTCGACGAGCTCGATCGTGTGCACGTATTTCGACTGCTTGTAGCCCAACTTGCGTTCCACACGCATGCGCAGTGGCGCGCCATTGGCGACCGGCAACGGTGAGCCGTTGAGCGCATAGGCCGCGATCGTCTGCGGATGCATCGCATCACGCAGGTCGACGCTTTCGTAATAGCGGCCGCCGTTGTTCAAGATGTCGTCAAAGCAATGGAACACCGCGTAGCGCGCGGATGCCTGCACACCCGCCAACCCCAGCAAATGCGCGAGCGGCACGCCCGTCCATTGGCCGATGGCGCTCCAGCCTTCCACGCAATCGTGGCGCGTCACCTGCGTGCGCGCCGGCAATGCCCGCAACGCGTCCAAGCTGAATTCCAGCGGACGCTCCACCAGTCCACGCAGACGCAAGCGGAAACCCTTGAACCCATCTGCCAGCAAGCCGACGTATTCCGGTGTGGTCGGGTTGGTCGAGCCATTCGGCCGGAAGCTCGGCGAGATCATGCTGGTCGGATATTCGCGCACCAGCCGGTCGCCGGACAGGAATCGCTGCACGCGCTGGTTGAGCGGCTCCGCACCACTCAGGACATCAATGAATCCCTCGCGGTTGGAAAGCGCGTCACAGCCCGCCAGTAATCCCATCCCGGCACCCGCCGCAGCCATGCGCAGGAAGCGTCGGCGCGGCACCAGCAACCTGCCCTGCTGTTCGTCAGTCATTGCCGGCCTCCTCGCGGTCGGATGAGTTTGCAGTGCGCGTGCGGATCCGGAATCGGCCGGTGATCATCGAGCGCATTTCATTGATGGGACCTGCATACACCACCATCAGCACGTGCACGATCGCGAACAGAACGAAGGCACTCATCGCGATGAAGTGCAGCGTGCGCGCCGACTGGCGCCCGCCAACCAGTTGAATGAAGCCGCCCATCACGCCATCCATCTGCGGCGACATGGATAGACCGGTGAGGATGATCAGTGGTGTCAGGCCGAAAATGACCCCGAGATACGCCAGTTTCTGCAACGGGTTGTAGCGCGCGGCCTCCTCACCCACCGGGTGGCGGAAACGCAGGTGATCGACGATGGATTTGGGGACTTCGCGCCAGTCGCGGCGTTGCATCGCCAGATCACGCGTCAAGTGGCGGCTGGCCAGCGACCACAGCAGGTAGATGACGCCATTGATGACCCACGACCACGCAAAGAAGAAATGCCAGCGCCGACCGGTCGCGAGGTTCCGGCTGCCGGGAATCATCGCCCACGCAGGCGCCACCGCACGCACGCGAATGCCGCTTGGATTATCGGTTGCACCCAGCAGGCCGGTGCTGTCGAAACGCGCGTTGCCCACCTGGGTCACGCCCCGCAATTCACCGCTGCGCTTGACCGCGGAGGTCGATGCAAGCGGCGCGGCGAAATTGGCGGCTTCACCCCAATACAGCGCCGGATGCGCGTTGAGGATTTGCAGGCCGCTGCCAACCATCGCCAGCATGCACACCAGGTTGATCCAGTGCATCAGCCGCAGCGGCCAGCGGTGCCGCAGTACCGTGGTCCATTGCGCCGGCGCTGCGGCAGGTGAGGCGGAGGTCGACGTTGCTGACATGCGGGATCCTGACAGGACAGACGTTCCATCACATTACGCGCAACCAGGCGAATTGGTTACCCTGCAGATATGCGCAATCCACTGATGTCCCGCCGCCAGCTGCTGGCCGCTACCGCTTCACTACCCCTGATTGCAGCGGCCCCACTGCTCCAAGCCGCCCAACCTGATCTGTCGACGCTGTCCGACATGACTGCGGGGCTGGTGCCGATCGATGCCGCAGAGCGCGCGAGTCGCTTGCAACGCGCGCAGGCGTTGATGAAAGCCAACGGGGTCGGCGCAATCCTGGTCGAGGCCGGCTCCAGCCTCGTCTACTTCACCGGCGTGCAATGGTGGCGCAGCGAACGCCTGACCGCAGCGATCATCCCGGTCGAGGGCGAGCCCTGCATCGTCACGCCGTTCTTCGAGGCGCCGTCGATCAAGGAATCGCTCGCTGTGCCGGCGGACCTCCGGGTCTGGCAGGAAGACGAGGATCCGTTAGCAGTGATCGCAGGATTCCTGAAGGAGCGCGGCCTGGCGTCGCGCCCGGTCGGCATCGAGGAAACCGTGCGTTACTTCGCCTTTAACGGGCTGGCAAGACATCTTGCGGGCACACCATTGGTCTCGGCCAATCCCATCGTGCGTGGTTGCCGGATGATCAAGACCGCAGCCGAACTGGCGCTGATGCAGGCCGCAACCGATGTCACCATCGCCGCGTATCGCTGGGTCCACCCGCGGGTCGAAGCCGGCATGATCGGCGCGGAGATCGGCGCGTTGATGGACGCCGCCACCCGCAAGCTGGGCGGTAGCCCGGAATTCTCGATGGCGCTGATCGGCGAGGCCGCCGCGTATCCGCATGGCAGCAAGCAGGTCAATCGCGTGGCCAACGGCGAAGTGGTGCTGATGGATTGCGGTTGCAGCGTGCACGGCTATCAATCCGATGTGTCACGTACCTTCGTGCACGGCGCTGCATCGAAGCAGCAGCGCACCGTTTGGGACCAGGTCGCGCATGGGCAACAGGTCGCGTTCGCAGCAGCGAAAATCGGTGCACCTGCCGGCAGTATCGACGACGCGGTACGCACCTATTACAAGTCGCTCGGCTATGGCCCCGGCTATCGCTTGCCCGGCTTGTCGCATCGCACCGGGCATGGCATCGGCATGGATGGCCATGAACCGATCAACCTGGTCCACGGCGAAGCCACCAAGATTGTCGCGGGCATGTGTTTCTCCGACGAGCCGGGCATTTATATCCCCGGCCATTTCGGCGTGCGTCTGGAAGACTGTTTCCACATGGCGGCGGACGGACCACGCTGGTTCTCCCAGCCGCCCAGGTCGATCGACGCGCCGGTCTAGCTAGACAAGTCAGCAGTCGACTCAACCTGTGGCGTAGTCGACTTCACCGTAGAGGTCATGTTCGTCGCTGCCCATGATCATCACGTTGACGAACTCACCCGGCTCCAGGCCGGCTTCGCGTCCATCCTGGATCTGGACCAGGCCGTCGATTTCCGGCGCATCGGCCATGGAGCGCGCGATGGCAAGATCGCCATCGATTGCATCGACGATGCATTGCTGCACGGTGCCGACCTTAGATGCCAAGCGTGCCTCGCTGATGCCGGCCTGGCGTTCCATGAAACGCGCCAGCCGCTCCTGCTTCAGGTCTTCATCGATCGGATCCGGCAAGTCGTTGGCCTTGGCGCCCGTCACCGGCGAGTACGCGAACGCGCCCACGCGGTCGAGCTGCGCTTCATCCAGGAAGTCCAGCAACTGCTCGAATTCGTCCTCGGTTTCGCCGGGAAAACCCACAATGAACGTGCTGCGGATGGTCAGCTCCGGGCAGATCGAACGCCAGCGCTGGATGCGCTCCAGGGTCTTGTCCACCGCGCCTGGGCGCTTCATCAGTTTCAGGATGCGCGGGCTGGCGTGCTGGAACGGGATGTCGAGGTACGGCAGGATTTTCCCCGCACCATTTTGGTTCTCCGCCATCAACGGAATGATGTCGTCCACATGCGGGTATGGATACACGTAATGCAGGCGGGTCCACACGCCCAATTCGCCGAGACCCTCGCACAACGATTTCATGCGCGTCTGGTAAATGTTGTTGCGCCACAGGCGCTCCGCGTACTTCACGTCAACGCCGTATGCGCTGGTGTCTTGCGATACCACCAGCAATTCCTGCACACCGCCGCGCACGAGCTTCTCGGCCTCGCGCAGCACATCATCGACAGGCCGCGACACCAGGTCGCCGCGCATCGACGGGATGATGCAGAAGCTGCAACGGTGATTGCAGCCTTCGGAAATCTTCAAATAGGCGTAATGCTTCGGCGTGAGCTTCAGGCCGTAGTCCGGCAGCAGGTCCACGAATGGATTGTGCTGCGGCGGAATCGCCAGATGCACGGCGTCCATCACGCTGGCGTAGTCCTGCGGGCCGCTGATCGACAGCACGCCCGGGTGCGCCTCGCGGATGATCTCGGCTCGCTTGCCCAGGCAGCCAGTGACGATGACCTTGCCGTTCTCCGCCATCGCTTCGCCGATCGCATCCAGCGACTCTGCGACTGCGCTGTCGATGAAACCGCAGGTGTTGACCACCACCACATCGGCATCGTCATACGCCTGCACCAGATCGTAGCCTTCGACCCGAAGCTGGGTGAGGATCCGCTCGGAATCGACCAGCGCCTTGGGGCAGCCGAGGCTGACGAAACCGACTTTGGGTTGCTGCAGGGACATCACATCACACGGGGACGGGGCGAACCTGGCCATAGCCGGGCATTCGCGGGGCGCGAAGTATACCGCCGACGCTCCCATGGCCACCTCGGGCGTACTATCAAGGCCGATTCACATTGCGAATGGGAAGGCGCACGTCGTGGGCGAATGGATCTCACTCGATACCCCGACTGGCCGCATCCGTGGCTGGCGTGCAGACCCCGCGATCCCGCCGCATGGTGCTTTGGTCGTGGTGCAGGAAATCTTCGGCGTGAACAGCCATGTCCGTGACGTATGCAACGAGTTTGCCGCGCATGGCTATGTGGCGATCGCGCCCGCCTTCTTTGACCACTTCGAGCACGACGTGGAATTGGCTTACGACAACGAAGGCGTGCAGAAAGGAAAAGCTCTCGTGCAGCGCCTGAGTTTCGACGTAGCCCTGCAGGATATCGAAAGCGCCGCCAAGGTCCTGGAGTCGTCCGGCAAAGTCGGCGTGGTGGGGTATTGCTGGGGTGGCACCGCGGCGTATCTGGCCAATACCCGGCTGTCCCTGCCCGCGGTCAGCTATTACGGCGCGCGCACCGTGCCGTTCCTGTCGGAGCCGTTGCGGGCACCGATGATGTTCCATTTCGGCGAACGCGACGCCAGCATTGCGGCAGCGGATGTGGCCGAACACCGCCGGCGGCAACCGGACGCCGAGACCTTCACCTATCCCGCAGGCCACGGCTTCAACTGCGACCATCGCTATGACTTCGACCCTGCCAGTGCCGCGCTGGCACGGGAACGCACGCTCGGCTTCTTCCAGCGCTGCCTGCATGCCCCTCAATGAGGTCACCCCATGAATCGTCACCCGCCAGCGTCCTCGTATTTCGAACTGCACCCGCAACTGGCCGAAGACACCGTCCCAGTGATCGAGCTGGCACTCAGCGAAGTGCGCTTGATGGACGATGCCAACCATCCGTGGCTGGTGCTGGTGCCGCGTATTGCCAACGCGGTGGAGCTGATCGACCTTGATACCACCCAGCGCATTCAGCTCACTGCCGAGATCGACGCAACCTCACGTGCGTTGAAGTCGTTGTTCAAGCCCGACAAGCTCAATGTCGCCGCGCTTGGCAACATGGTTCCGCAATTGCACGTCCACGTGATCGCACGCTTCCAACATGACATCGCCTGGCCGCGTCCGGTCTGGGGCGTGGCCAACGCGAGGCCCTATGCATCGGAAGAATTGATCGACCTCGATACAGCCCAGCGCATGCAGCTGACTGCGGAAATTGATGCGACGTCGCGCGCGCTCAAGGCGTTGT
>JBKJOY010000025.1:0-5561 GCA_046595415.1 Thermomonas sp. | reverse complement strand
CAGGTGCGCGACGTGCTGGACGCCGGTGATGACTTCGGCCACAACGCGTCAGCTGGCGGCGAGACCGTTGGCGTGGAATACGTCTCGGCCAATCCGACCGGCCCGCTGCATGTGGGTCACGGCCGCGCCGCGGTGATCGGCGACTGCATCGCACGGGTGATGGCCGCCAACGGCTGGAACGTACAGCGCGAGTTCTATTACAACGACGCCGGCGTGCAGATCGAAAACCTGGCGAAATCCACCCGAGCGCGCGCGAAAGGCTGGAAGCCTGGCGACGCTGACTGGCCCGCGGAGGCCTACAACGGCGATTACATCGCCGACGTGGCGCAGGCTTACCTGCGCGGCGACTCGGTCGAAGTGGACGGGCATGCGGTGCACGGCAAGCACGATCCCGATGACATCGGCGCCATCCGCGCCTTTGCCGTCGCATGGCTGCGCCGCGAACAGAATGCCGACCTCGCCGCGTATGGGGTGGCATTCGACCGCTATTTCCTGGAGTCGTCGCTGTATGTCGACGGCAAGGTCGAGGAAACCGTGCGCGAGCTCATCGCCCACGGCCACACCTTTGAGGAAGGCGGCGCGCTGTGGCTGCGCACCACCCATTTCGGCGACGATAAAGACCGCGTGATGCGCAAGTCCGACGGCACCTACACCTATTTCGTGCCGGACGTCGCCTATCACCTCAGCAAATGGCAGCGCGGCTACACCCGCGCGGTGACTGAACTCGGCGCAGACCATCATGGTTCTCTGGCACGGGTGAAGGCCGGCCTGCAGGCGCTGGATTGCGGCATTCCCGCCGGCTATCCGGATTACGTGCTGCACCAGATGGTCACGGTGATGCGCGGCGGCGAGGAAGTGAAGTTGTCCAAGCGTGCCGGCAGTTACCTGACCCTGCGCGACTTGGTCGACGAAGTCGGTTGCGATGCCACACGTTGGTTTCTGGTCGCCCGCAAGCCGGATTCGCAACTCACCTTCGACATCGACCTCGCGCGTTCGCAATCGAACGACAACCCGGTCTACTACGTGCAATACGCGCACGCGCGCATCTGCAGCCTGCTGCGCCAGGCCGTTGAAAAAGGCATGCCGCACGCTGCCGCCAACGGCGAGGCGAACCTGCATCTGCTGAACGATGGACCGGCGCAGGACTTGATGCGCGAGCTGTCACGCTTCCCCGAAGTGGTGGAAGCGGCGGGTGTCACGCTGGAACCGCATTTGGTCGCGCAATATCTGCGTGAACTGGCAAATGCATTTCACGGCTGGTACCACGCCAGCCCGGTGTTGGTCGCGGATGCCGCGCTACGCGATGCGCGGCTGGCCTTGGCGCGGGCAACGCGGCAGGTGCTCGCCAACGGACTGGATTTGTTGGGCGTCAGCGCCCCGGAGAGCATGTGATTCATATCGAAAGCGGGAGGATCGGCTGATGGCGGCACGACGCGGCAAGTCGCAGGCGCGGCGCAATGCATCCAATGGCCTGCCAGGCTGGGCGTGGTTGGTGATTGGCGTGCTGGTCACCTTGCTGGTGGTGCTGGCTGCCCCCCGCTTGCTCAAGTCCGGCGCCGGCGGCGATGGGTTCCTGCGTATCGGCCCGACACCCAATCCGGATGCGCAACCCGCGGCTAGCACCAGTGAGGGCGACGCGGTCGCCCCCGACGTCGCCATCGACACGCCCGCAGCTGGCAAAACCGGCAGCGACAAGCCCAAGCCCACCCAATACGATTTCTACACCTTGCTGCCTGGCGAAGAAGTCGCCATGAGCGATGCGGAATTGGCTGCCAGCGCCCGCGCCGAAGCGTCTGCGCAAGCTGCAGCAACCGCCAGGGCCAATGCCTCGACGGCCAGCGGCTCGGCAACCACAGATGGGCTGCCGGCACCCATTGCCGAAAATGCCGCGGGTGCCGCGGTAGCGGCCAGCGCAACGACGGCCACGCCGAACGCAAGCGCAAGCGTCTCTGCAAGCAACACCGCGCCAATGGCCACCAAGACCTCGGGCGATGTGCGCTACATCCTGCAGGCGGGCGCGTTCGGCGGCTCCGGCGACGCTGAAGCAGTGAAGGCGAAGATTGCGATGCTGGGCCTCAACGCCCGGGTTGAATCCGCGGAGATCGGTGGCAAGACCGTGTACCGGGTGCGCATGGGCCCGTACGCCACCGCCTCGGAACTGGCCGAGGCCAAGGGCAAGCTCGCCAGTGGCGGCCTGCCGGCGATGGCGGTCAAGACCAACTAGGTCACGGACCGATGAGCGTGGTGTCGCGCTCGATGAGACCCTCTCGGCGCATGATGACGTTCCACCGAGGAACGCCGCGTGCCCATCGAATCCGCCCTGATCAAACCCGTCGTCGATGCGCTGATGTCCTTGCTCCAGCGCGGCGAAAAGGCCAACCTCAAGCGCAATGCCGAAGCCGCTTTGCGCGAGGCGATCCGCGAACTGTTGCTGGCCAATCCGGACGAAAACAAGGCGCAGGCGCGGATCGCGATTGCCAAAGCCGCCGGCATCCTGTCCGAGGACATCATGCTGGCCGAAGACATGCTGCAAAAGCACCGCGCGACCAAGGCCAGGACGGCGGGCAAGACCGCCTCGGGACGCAAGCGCAAACCTGCAGCAGATCCCGGCACGCCAGCCGCAGCCAAGCGGCCATCGCCGAAGCGCAAACCCAGCGCGAAGAAAGACGATTGAGCCATCTCGGGAAGGCGTAGGCTTCCGCCATCGCATCCCGCATCGCATTCCATACGGACCACATGGACCTGTCGCCCTACTTCAATGCATTGACTGCAATCTGGGGCGCCAGCGAAGTCTGGCTCCAGTTGCGCAGGCGTTCGGCTGACCGCACGCGCCAGCGCGACGGTGGGACATTGCGCCTGTTGATGGTGACGATCTACCTGTGCCTCGGGCTGGGCGTGTGGCTGGGCTTCTCGCGGCCATGGCCGATCCAGGAACCGCCACGAGTCGCCCTGTTCCTGATCGGCATGGCGATGATGGCCGCCGGTATCCTGTTTCGCTGGTGGTCGATCCGGGTACTGGCCGAGTATTTCACCGTGGACGTGTCGATACGCCCCGACCATCGCATCGTCCGCGATGGGCCTTATCAATGGTTGCGGCATCCGTCTTACACGGGTGCATTGGCGACGTTCTATGGCTTCGCGCTGTGCCTGGGCGACATCGCCTCGCTGCTGGTCATTGTCGTGCCAGTGACGCTGGTATTCCTGTGGCGCATCCGGGTCGAAGAAGCGGTGCTGGCGCAGGCGTTTCCGAACGATTACCCGGCCTACGCAAGCGAGACGAAGCGCCTGCTGCCGCTTCTCTGGTAAGCGCTGCCTGGTAAGCGCTCTCTGGTAAGCCACAGCCAGCAAAACATCGCACCTGCATGCCTCGCTAGAATGACGGCATGAACACATCCACGCCCCGCACTGCCCTGATCACCGGCGCCACCGCCGGTTTCGGCCTCGCCGCCGCGCGTCGTTTCGTCGATGCCGGCTGGCAGGTCATCGCCACCGGCCGCCGCGCCGAGCGCCTCGATGCATTGCGCGCCGAACTCGGCGATGGCGTGCATACCGCCTGCTTCGACATCCGTGATGAAACGGCGATGCAGTCCGCGCTGGATGCATTGCCCGAGCGTTTCCGCGGCATCGACCTGCTGGTCAACAACGCCGGCCTTGCGCAGGGCACCAAGCCCGCGCAGGACGCGCTGCTGTCGGACTGGAAGACCATGATCGACACGAATATCACCGCGCTGGTCACCCTCACCCACGCGCTGCTGCCAACGCTGATCGCACGCAAGGGCGCGATCATCAACATCAGCTCGGTCGCCGGCGTGTATCCGTACTTCGGCGGCAATACCTACGGTGGCAGCAAGGCCTTCGTCAGCCAATTCTCGCTAGGCCTGCGCTGCGACCTGCATGGCACTGGCGTGCGCGTCACCACGATTGAACCCGGCATGGCTGAAACCGAATTCACCGTGGTGCGCACCCATGGCGACCAAAATGCGTCCGACAAGCTCTACACCGGTGCGAATCCAATGACGGCGGATGATATCGCCGAGAGCATTTTCTGGGTCGCCACCCTGCCGCCACACCTCAACATCAACCGGCTGGAAATCATGCCGACCTCACAGTCACTGGCGGGGTTCCAGGTCTACCGCGAGCCAAACGCGTGACAGTGGCCCCTGGCAACCTGACCTCGCATCGGCGCCGCCGGGATGGTCTGTCTGGCCGTGTTGGGACTGGACAAGTGACCGCAATATTGCTGCTGGACAAGTACGGTGTGCTGCAGTCACCCAAGCCAGTGGACGGCCTGCGCATCCTGGGTGCAGCGCTGGTGCTGGCGGGCGTCGTGCTGGTGGTGGCGCCGTGGCGCAAACCGCCGAAGAGCGGCGCAGCAGTGACACCCGATTCGACTACTACGGTGGCTCGTCGCTGAGATACGTGTAAGCGGTCAAACCGTTTTCCAGCGCCTCGTTCAAGCGCTCGGACTCTGCGTCGCCCAGATCCGCGGACGCCACCTTGGCCTTGTAGGTGCGGCGCAGATCGTCCACGTTGTAGCCCACGTAATCCAGCATCACGTCGGTGGTGTCGCCACGGCGCTGGTGGACGATGCGACAGCCGTCGCCGTCGACCTTGACCTCGATCGCGTCCGTGTCGCCGAACAGGTTGTGGATGTCGCCAAGGATTTCCTGATACGCACCCACCAGGAAGAACCCGATCCGGTAGCGCTCGCCCTTGCGCAATTCGTGCAGCGGCAATGAGCTGTCGAGGTCTTCATTTTCAACGTACGTGTCGATCTTGCCGTCGGAGTCGCAGGTCAGATCAGCGATGATCCCGCGCCGGGTCGGTGCTTCATCCAGGCGCTCGATCGGCATGATCGGGAACACCTGGTCGATCGCCCAGACGTCCGGCATCGACTCGAACACGCTGAAGTTGACGAAATATTTGTCGACCAGACGTTCGTTGAGCTCATCCAGCAGATCGCGGTGGCTCTTCTCGTCGTAGCTCAGCCGCGCCTTGACCGCATGCGCAATCGCATAGAACAGATCGTCGATGCGCGCGCGCTGGACCAGGTCGATTTGCCCGAGCGCATACAGGCTCAGGCCTTCGCCATGCGCCTGTGCGGCTTCGTGATAGATCTCGACCGCGGGCCGTTGCGGCAATTCTTCATGCAACACGCGCAACTGCGCGACCGGATCGGATTCATCGCCATGCACGTCGGGCACCCGGCCTTCCGGTGCGCGTTCGACTTCCGAGACATTGGTCACCAGCACCGCGTGGTGCGCGGTCATCGCGCGGCCACATTCGGTGACGATGCGCGGCGGCGTCAGTCCCTCGCGGGCGCAGGCTTCGGCCAGCGGTTGGACAATGCAGGAGGCGTAGTGGTGGATGCCGTAGTTGACCGAGTTGTAGGACCGCGAGCGCGTACCCTCGTAGTCGATGCCGAGTCCGCCGCCGACATCGACATGGCTGATGTTCGCGCCCAATTTGCTGAGTTCGACGAAGTAGCGCGTCGCTTCGCGCATACCCTTGGCGATGTCGCGCACGTTGGAAATCTGCGACCCCATATGGAAATGCAGCAG
>JBKJOY010000166.1:0-6722 GCA_046595415.1 Thermomonas sp. | reverse complement strand
TCGCGCTGTTGCGGCTTACATGGCAGGCTAGCGCCTCCCCAGCCTGCTGCCCGCGCATGTATCTCGGCTACTACGGCCTGCACGAAGCCCCGTTCTCGATCACGCCGGACCCACGTTTCGTGCACCTCAGCGAACGCCACCGCGATGCGTTGGCACACCTGCTGTTCGGCGTCGACAAGGGCGGCAGTGGCGGCTTCGTGCAGGCCGTAGTAGCCGAGATACATGCGCGGGCAGCAGGCTGGGGAGGCGCTAGCCTGCCATGTAAGCCGCAACAGCGCGACCCGTGATGCGGATGGGCGTGTGCGAGATGGCGATGTTCAGTCGACGAACTGCTTGGCTTCGCTGACGCCCAGCACTTCCGGATGCTCTTGCAGGTCATCGCTCGTTCGCCCACGCGCCAGCAAGCCTTGCGCGAACACCACGCCCAGGATGATGGCCACGCCGGCATAGAAGCGTCCGCTCAGGTCGTTCTGCTCGCCAAACAGGGCCGCTGCCAGCACGATGGCGTAAATCGGTTCCAGGTTCACCGACAGTTGTGCGGTGAACGCGCTCAGGTGGCGCAATGCGACCAGACACAGCGCGAACGGGAACAGCGTGCAAACCAATGACAGCAGCAGCAGCCACGCACCGTCCGTGGCGGATGGCAGAACCAGTAGCGGGCCCGCAAACGCAGGAACCAGCAACGGCATCAGCGGCGCTATCAGGGTCAGGGTGAGCGTGCCGGCGCCCAGCTCCAGCGCAGTCACGGTCAAAGGATCGCCGCCATTGACCATGCGTTTGTTGAGCGTGCCGAACAGCGCCACGAAGGCGGCCGAGACCACCCCAGCCACGATCCCCGCATGCATGCCGGCCGGCACGCCGCCGACCACCAGCCAGATCCCCGGCAGCGAGGCCAGCCCAAGCACCAAATCGCGAAGCTGGAAACGCTGGCGGGTCAGCAGTGGCTCGATCAAGGCCGTCATCGGCGTGGCAAATGCAATACAGGTGGCCGCCACCGAAGCATTCGACAACTTGATCGCGCCATAGAACGTCAACCAGTGCAGTGCGACCAGGGCACCGATCCCGGCGTATGCCCAGCGCACGCGCGAAGGCATGGCAAAAATCCCCCGCCACACCCGCGGCAGGAACGCCAGCACCGCGACCACGATCAGCATGCGCCACCACACCAGCGGCAATGCCGGCAGCGAAATGAGCTTGCCGATGATCGCGGTGAATCCCCACAGCACCACGCATAGGTGGATCTGCCAGAGTGCCTTGCTGGTGTTGTTCGTCGCCATCCGTGCATTATCACTTCGGCAAGAGCGGCTGCGACAAGCGCTGCTGCGACAAGCGTTGCTGTGAAGAGCGTTGCCGTGGCACGCATTGCCGAGACCAGTGTTTCCATGTGTGATGCCGGGAGCTGTGATGAGCCGCGCCAATCTTGATCATCTCCACGACCTGTTCTCCGCGTTCGCCCCGATTACCATGCGGGCGATGTTCGGTGGTCACGGCGTCTATCGCGACGGGCTGATCATCGGCATCGTCATCGATGACGTGCTTTACCTGAAGGTGGACGACGCGACGCGCGCCACGTTTGAAGCTGCCGGCTGCGCACCCTTCGTGTACCAAGCGAAGGGCAAGAGTGTGCCAATGAGTTACTGGAACGTGCCCGACGAAGCGCTCGACTCGCCGCAGGACTTCCGCCCGTGGGCGCAGCGTGCGTGGGACGCGGCATTGCGCAAGCCGCCGGTGAAGAAGAAAGCAGCGAAGAAGCGTGCTTCGAAGAAAACGGCGACGAAGAAGACCATCGCGAAAAACGCCGACTGGCCCATGAAGGATTGACTCTCAGTCCTGTTGTTAGCGGCGTGGACGCGTGCCAGCACAGCGTCGGCTGTGTCGTGCGGTGGCGCAGGCAAGGACTGTCAGTGCAGATGCTGTTGGCGGGCAAGGATATGTCGTGCTCCTGACGCGTTTGAATTTCATCGGGAGCGCACACCGGGCGTGACGTATGCCGCATCGCCGCGCGGGCCAGCTGCGGCATACTCGGCTCTTGATTATGGAGGCGAACATGCGCATCAGCACACTTGCACTGGCAGTGGCACTCACGCTTGCAGTTACGTCGCCGCTACAGGCGCAGCAAGCCAGTGCGCCGCCGGTTGGAATTGGCGAGAGCATGGCGCCGTCGCCTGCCGGCATGCCCGATGCCGCCCAGCTGCGCGAGTTCGATGCCTACGTCGATGCCGTGCGCAAGCAATTCGATGTGCCCGGTATTGCAGTTGCCATCGTGCAGGACGGAAGGATCGTGCTGGAACGCGGCTATGGTCCGCGCGAGATGGGCAAGCAGGCACAGGTCGACGCCCACACCATGTTCGCGATCGCCTCCAATACCAAGGCGTTCACTGCGGCATCGCTGAACATGCTGCAGGACGACGGCAAGCTGAAACTGACCGATCGCGTCATCGACCATCTGCCGTGGTTCCGCATGTCCGATCCGTACGTTACCCACGAAATGCGCATCCGCGACCTGCTGGCGCACCGCAGCGGGTTGAGCCTGGGCGCGGGCGACCTGCTGTACTGGCCGACCACGACCTACTCCACCCGCGAAGTCGCCGAACGCCTCAAGGACGTGCCGCTGACTGGCGGGTTTCGCGAGCAATATGCGTACGACAACATCCTGTTCGGCGTGGCCCAACTCGTGGTGGAGCAGGCCTCGGGCATGCCGTACAAGCAGTTCCTGCAGACCCGCATCTGGCAGCCGCTGGGCATGGACGAAACCCGCTACAACAGTGACGACCTCAAGCCGAGCGACAACATGGCGACGGGTCACGCGCGCTACGATTTCAAGGATTTGCGGCCAGTCGGCGTGACCAGTTGGCGCAATGTCTCCGGCGCTGGCGGCATCTATTCCAGCGTGCATGACCTGGGTAAATGGATGAACCTGCAACTGGCTGGCGGCGTCATCGAGGCTGGCAAGGGCGTTGGCGAGGGCGATGCAGCGAAGCGGTTGTTTACACCAGCGCGTCAGCGTGAGATGTGGACGATGCTGACGCCCATCCCGGTCGGCAAATCGTCCATTGCCGAGCTGGCGCCTGCAGTGCCGAATTACTTGGGTTATGGACAGGGCTGGAATCTGTCGGATTACGCCGGTAGCCGGATGGTCTGGCATACCGGCGGTTGGCCCGGACAAGTGTCGCGGCTTACGCTGTTGCCAGACAGGAAGATCGGCGTGATCGTGTTGACCAGTGCCGAGTTGGGCGTCGCGTTCAACGCGGTGACCTATCGCGCGTTGGACATGATGTTGGGGCGAAGTGGCACGGACTGGCTGGCGGCGTACGGCAAGGCGTATGCGAAATCGCAGGCCGATGCCGATGATTCGTGGCAGAAGCACGTCGCCAAACGGGATGCGACCAGCAAGCCGTCGCTGGCGCTGTCGAGTTACGCCGGGACCTATCGTGATCCGTGGTACGGGGATGTGTTGATTCGCCAGGGCGCAAAGGGCCTGGAAATGCAGTTCAGCAAGACCGCCGAACTGCTGGGCGATATCAGCCACTGGCAGCACGACACCTTCATCGTGCGCTGGCGTGATCGAAGTTTGAACGCGGATGCGTTCGTCAACTTCACCCTGGATGCCGATGGCGCGATCCGTGAGATGCGCATGGAGCCGGCATCGCCACTGACTGACTTCAGTTTCGACTTCCAGGATCTGCGGCTGGTGCCGGTGAAGGCGCCGGTCAAGTCCTGAAAAAAAGTGGGGTCAGCGTAAAGTTTCGCGCCGCGAAACCCTACGCTGACCCCTCTGTATGTTTGGTTGCGTGCTCGCCGCCCGTGCTTAGTTGTTCGCTGCCGCTTCGGCAGCTTCGGCACGCGTACCGGGCCTGACCTTATGCCGGGGGATGCATTGTTCGTCCAGCAGTGCTTCGATGCGATCGAAGACTTCAGCGCGTGAAAAGGGTTTCTTCATGAAATCGTCGGCGCCGATGCGCTGCACGTAGAACTGTTCGGTCGCCTGCGCGTTACCGCTGATCATGATGATCGGCAGGTGCTTGGTGATCGGATCGCGTCGCAATGTGCGCAGCGCGCGGAAGCCGTCCATGCCTGGAAGCACAATGTCCAGGAAAATCAGGTCCGGCACCTCGCGGCGCGCGACCTCGATCCCGCTTTCTGCATCAAAGGCCTCCAGTACGCTCAACTCGTTCTGCTGCAGCATCCGCTTGAGCAATGCGACAATCGTCGGGGAGTCATCGATGACCAGCACCCGGGTGCCAGGACGGGCCTTGCGGCGGATACGATCACGGCGCTCAGGGCCGTCATGTTCAGGCTCCTCGGGCACAAACTCGGCCGCGGGCAACTCGAGCACTGCATCTGACTCGAGAAATGCGGAGGTGATCATCTCTGCTGCTGGCTCAGCAAGCCAAGGTGCGTCAGTCGCAGGCGTCGCAACCGCGGGCGCCACTGGCGGCGCAACAGGCGCGCGGACGGACGCCGGAGGTGCGGCAGGCGGTTGCGGCGCTGCCGGCCTTGGCACAACGGTCGCGGGCGCTTTCTTGCGCTTCAGGAAATCAAAGAACGCACGTTATTTCCCCTTCGTCCAACGTGAACGAAGGGGGATTCTAGTCTGCCTTGGCGGGATTTGCCCGGATCAGCGGCGCGCGTGCATGTCCAGGGCGAGCGATTGCATGCCGAACAAGCGGGCGATGCGACTCCAGGCCAAGGCCGCAGTGATGCCGAAGCCGGCCAGCATCGCCAGCAGGAAACCCACGCCCGTGCTGGCATCCAGGTGCTGGCGAATGGCGACGAAAACCAGCGCCAGCAATAATCCGGCAATCGTGGTGGCCAGGTAGACGCTGAGCACGGCGATCGGTCGCCGGCGCAACAGGCGGACGCCGCGCCACCAGGCCTTGAACGCCGAACGCAAGCGGCCATCAGCAGCCAGCCAGCCGCGACCGGCTTCCAGGCTGGCATGCGCGAGCACCCACAAGATGCCGCCAACGATGAGCGCGATGGTGCGGCCCGTCTTCAGGTCAGACGCCAGCACCGCGTTTTCGTGTGCGGAGTCATTGGCACCCATGATCACGACGATGGTCATGACCGCGATACCCAGCGGTATCACCGACCAGATCAACATGCGCAGCATCGGTCCGTATTCGCTGATGCCGCCACGCAGCAAGTCGCCGAAGCCGAGCCTCACGCTGCTCCGCGACGCGGCGACGGTGGCACCTGCCAACAGTGGCGATACCAGCACCATCAGCAAGGTGGCGAACTGGATGCCGCCCATCAGCAGGGGCAGCGGAGCATCCCGCGCCATCAGGGCCTCGAGCATCAGTGCGGGTGCCTTGCCGCCACCCACAGCGGCGCCCAGCAGCGAATGATCAAGCACGCCGCCAAGCCAGCTCCAGACTGGCATCGCGCCGATCAGTGCACACAGGCCAGTCGCAAGGATCCAGAGCAGCCACAGCCGCCATTGCAGGGCGCCGTGCAGGGCGTGGGAGAGTGCGGAGCGTGCGCGCATGGGTGACGTTGTCGTGTTCATCGGGGCGTGCCTCAGACGGATGCCAGCAGGGCAAAGAAGGATTGCAGCAACGTCGCGAAATCACCGAACCAGCGGCGCGAGGCACGCTTGTCGGGTTCGAGCGAACGGCTGTCATTGAGCTCGGACTGGTCCATGTGCACCACATCGGCCCGGTCCAGCTGCGCAGATACCGCTTTGGCTGATCCGGTGAACTTGAAGCGCTGCCAGCTGCCGGTGCTGGTCACAGCCATGTCGCGATGGCTGCCATCTGCGAAGTTCACCCGCAGCGTCTGCGAGGGGACAGACGTCTCGCGGCGGACCATTACCACGGTCTGGTAGGGGAATGGGCCTTCCCAGGACTTCGCCTTCGGGTGCTTGGCTTTCCATGCCTTGCGCTGGCTTTCGATGGTCTTGTCCAGTTGCTTGCTACCGAACAACACCTGCTTGCCGTTCTCCATGCGATAGCCGGGAAGGGGCAGCACTTCTTTGCTGTCGATGCTCGACACGCGGTCATCGACGCGGCCTGTGCCATAGATGAAGCTGTTGAATGTCGCTTCGACGAGTTCGCGCTTGCCGGTGCCTTCGGCCAGCGCTTCGCGCAGGTCTGCAAGCGACGGATGGCGGAACTTCCAACGATCGTAGTAGAGCTTCATGCCGCGTTCCATCGCCGGCGTGCCGACCATGCTCTCGATCTGGTGCATGACCGTCGCGGTGCGGGTATACACGGTGCTGTAACTGCCGCTGGACATCCGCGACCAGGAATTGTCGCCGAGTGGGTCCGCCGGGTCGGTCAAGCTGGCACCCAGGCGCTCCATGTCGAACACGTTATCCAGCGAGACATTGATGCCCAAGGTCCGCATCCAACCCGGGACGGGATTGATGCCCTGCTTGCGGGCCAGCATCATGCGTTGGTCCCAGTACTCGTTCATGCCCTCGTCGAGCATGGGTTCCTCGAATTCGTTGGAGCCCAGAATCCCGTAGAAGTAGCCGTGGCCGAATTCGTGCACGGTCACGAAATCAAGACCGAAACGCCCGGCCGTGCCGGGATCGACCTGGGTGGTGTTGTCGGCGGTGAAGAAGCTCGGGCATTCCATGCCGCCGGCTTCGCCCGCACCATACGGTGGTACCACGGCAGTTGCGGTCTTGTAGGGATAGCCACCGAGGCTGTCCGAGAAGTATTTCAATGAATCAATGGTGGCTTGCAACACGGGTTCCGCGTTGGAGTCGTATTCCG
>JBKJOY010000008.1:0-3246 GCA_046595415.1 Thermomonas sp. | reverse complement strand
TTCGGTCGGGATTCTGGAATGCGCTGATCACTTTTTGCCGAGCTCGAATACCGTGGTCGCGCCCCACCATTTCGCACATATACGAAGGGCGACCTGAGCCGCCCTCCGTGCCACAGCTCGTTATTGTTTTTGTGGGCAGTCGTGTGTACCGATCAACCGCCGTGCTTGGGTTGCTGCTTGCTGCTGTTCGACGCCAGCCAACGCTTGTATTCGTCCTGGGTCAGTTCGCCATTGGCGTCTGCATCCGCCTTTGCGAACACCTTTGCCAGGCTCTGCATGGGTGCGGCCTCGCTGCTGCTGAGGCTGCCGTTGCTGTTGACATCCAATTCGCTCCAGCTCTTCGGAGCCGGCGTGCCTGCTGCTGCTGCCATTTGCGCATCAGCAGCTGGCGGTGCTGCCTGTTGCATCGCTTGCGCCTGCGCTTGCGCTTGGGGCAGCTGCGCCTGTTGCTGTGCATCTTGGGCGAAGGCACTGGGCGCGGCGGCGCAGGCGGCCAAGGCCAGTGACAAGGTCAGGGAGTTCGACGTGAATTTCAGCATAGTGATTTTCCTCATTCGTCTTGCGGGGGATCGAAACGTCATTCCGTTTTCCATCTCGACTTGCACGGGGCGTTGCTGACAGGCACATCCACCGTGCAGCCCACACCCTACGGATGCCGAATGAATCGCGCTGTCCGTATAGCCTGAACCACAACATTTAATTAACCACTCAGGTGCCTTTTCGCGCTACTGAGGCGGCCTTGATGGGCTCACTGTGCGGCGCGAAGCGGCACGTTGAGTGGTTTCAGTCCCATCGCGGCGCGGTAGCGTTCATGCAATGCCTGCACCTTCAGCACGTACTGCTGCGTCTCAGCGTACGGCGGCACGCCACCGAAGCGCGCGACCGTTCCGATGCCTGCGTTGTAAGCCGCAGCGGTCAGCAAAAAATCGCCTTTGTAACGACGCAGCAAGTCATGCAGGAAACGTGCTCCGGCATCGATTGACTGGCCGGCCACGAACGGATCGCGCACGCCGTATTCCTGCTGCACCTCCGGCATCAGCTGCATCACGCCCTGCGCGCCCTTGGGCGACACCGCTTTCGCATCGAAGCCACTTTCGGCATGGGCAACCGCGCGCAGGAATGCATCGTCGATCTTCTGGGCCTTCGCGGCTGTCCGGAATGCCGCCGCGTGTGCATCCAGCCTTGGTCTCCCAATCCGGCCCAAGCCCGCATGCGCGGGCGAAGCGGCAGGGGTTTCGACCGTGAAGCCCAGCACCTTGCGGGCCCCGGGCAATTTGCGCGTGCCATACACCACGGTGCCGTCCTGGTCGCGCTCGTACAGGGTGCCGCTGAACACCCCAAGGCTGCCCCAGAAATTTGGAACTTTCGCCGCATCGTCCTCGATGTGCTTCGGCTCGCATTTGCTCCCTGGTTCAGGGGCCGTGGACAGGCTGACCGTGCCATCGCGCACGCAGCGATAGACGGTGCGAGCGTCTGCGACGCCCGCTGCGGCAACAAGCAGCAGCAAAAAGACAATTGCAATGGCGGTTGGGCGCGACATGGCGCGCAGTGTAGGACTCGCAGCCCGGCAACGACGTCGCGATGGCTTCACGGCTTGGCGAATGAAGGGTTGGTTGATGCCGGTTTCATGAAAATGCACGGGCATAGAGCCAACCGACACGAACCGATGCGTGTCAGTCCGAGCCGACGCGCGCCGGTTCGTCGTCGGGCCGCCGCGCCATGCGCAACAAGCCGATGTTGTAGACGAGGTAATAACCCAGCAACAGCCCGGCGATGGCCAGGGTCAGCGGACTGCGCTGCAGGTTGCCCAACAGCGATGGATCGGATGCAGTGACTGCCGCTGCGGTGGCGCGGATCGCGAAGAAACGATAGGCCAAACGACCCAGCATCAGCGCGGTCAGGGCCAATCCAATGCCGGGATGTGGCGTGTACCAATGCTTGCCGGCCACGATCTCGAAGCCGGTCTTGCGCACCCCGACCCCACCCAACACCCCGCCCGCGGCCAGTCCCAGCAACACACCCCAACCGGCCAGCGATACGCCACCACCTGCCAACCCGGCGAATAGCAGGAACGCCACCACCATCGCCAGGACCAGGATACGGCCGACCAGAAGGACGGGGCGCAACAACTGACGGCCGAAGTTGCGGCGCACGCGGCGATACACCATGAACGCGGCCAACGGCGCGGCAACAGCCCAGGTCATGACGGTTGGAGGCATGCTCAGGTCTCCTGGCGGCTCAGGCCGGCTTGCCCATGAAATCCATCTTGCCCACGGCCACGCCGGACTGGCGCAGGATCGCGTAGGCCGTCGTGCAGTGGAAGAACAAGTTGGGCAGCACGAACTGCAACAGGAATTCCTGCCCGCTGAAATGCATCTCCTCACCGTTGCGCATCTTCAGCACGATCTCGCGCGCCTCACTGCCATCGATCTGGTCGGCGGCGTAAGACTTGGCGTTGTCGCAGGCGCGATCGATGCGTGCGTACAGGCCAGCGAAATCGGCCTCATCGTCGGCGACAGCTTCCGGCTCATTGCCAGCCAGTCGCGCGCAACCGCGCATCACCATGTCGCAGGCAATCTGCACCTGCCGCACCAGCGGCAACATGTCGGCGGTCAAGCGCGCTTGCACCAGCAACGCTGGATCGAAGCCTCGCGCAGTGGCATGCGCTTCGCCAAGTTCCAGCACGTGCTTGAGGTTGCCCAGGGCGCGAGTGAACACAGGAACAGACGCCTGGTGCATGGAAATCGTCATCGGAAAACCTGCAGGAAGTGGAAGGGGGATGCGAAGTCTAGACCTGATCGCGACGCGACCTGCAACGCGTTGGCCCACACGGCATCATGTGCGCTTTGCACACAGGTGAGCCCTCATGAACGACTGGACCCGGCTGATTCGCGACGTTGCCGACTTTCCGAAGCCGGGCATCGTGTTCAAGGACATCACCCCGGTGCTGGCCGACGCCGGTGCGTTCGCTGCGGCGATCGAAGCGATGGCCGCACCGTGGCGTGGACAGGCGATTGATGCCGTCGTCGGCATCGAAGCGCGCGGCTTCATCTTCGGTGCGCCAATGGCGCGCGCACTTGCCGCCGGCTTTGTGCCGGTCCGCAAACCGGGCAAATTGCCAGGCCGTACGTTGTCGCAATCGTATGCACTCGAATACGGCGACGACCGCCTGGAATTGCAGGCGGACGCCTTGCCTGCCGGTGCGCGCGTGCTACTGGTCGACGACGTGCTGGCCACTGGCGGCAC
>JBKJOY010000108.1:0-4618 GCA_046595415.1 Thermomonas sp. | reverse complement strand
TCGCACTGAAGCTGCTCGACTCACTGCTGCCCGTGGAGCTGCGCACCGCCACCGACGAGGCATGGGACGGTCCCAGCGCACGCCGCTGCGCGTAGCGAATGAAGCCGTCGCGCTCGCTGGCCCAATCCCATGCCTCGTCGGTGGCGGTGCGCAGCTCCACGGGCAGCAGTGAGTCGAGCAGCTTCAGTGCGAGTTCGCCGGCCGCGATGCCTTCTTCGCGCTGGATGTATTCGTAGACCACCGAATACACGCCAGGACGATCGTCGGAAATGCTGCGGGTGCGTCCGAAGCTGACGTCTTCACCGGCGATGTTCTGCAACTCGATGGCGACGTGTTCCAGCACATGACCCAGCCAGGTGCCGCCGTCCTCGCGCATGCGCCGGACAAAGCCACCGGGTTCGCGATACGAACAACCGTGTTCGGCCAGCCCGGGCAGTGCCTCAACCAGCGCATCGATGAAACCGGCGCCGAGTTTCGCGGTGGGCCATTGCTCCAGCGCACCGAGGTCCAGTTCCAGACGGATGACCGGGAACTTCGCGTATTGCGAGGGCCCAACATAGACATTGCGATTCAGGATGCGCATCGAGCCCTCCGCTCAATTGTTCAAGGTGCCGCGGTGTCCGCGGCCAGTAGTTTGGGAGTCGCGCGCTTAGTGCTTGTCTTCCTGCAACACACCGGGTGACGCCTGGCGCGTATGCAGGTTGAAGGTGGCGCCCGCCACCAGGATGTGCACGGTCAGCCCGAGCAGGCAGACGCCTTCGGTCTGTCGCGCTTCGGCCATCGACGAGAACGTCAGGCCGCCGGCATCGACCACGGTAATCGCGCCGCTGCCTTCGACTTCCAGGGTGTTATCCGGGCCGATGAACGCGGCGGTGTCCTCGTCCAGGCCAATGCCAATCGCGAACGGGTTGTAGGCCAGCGCAGCAACCAGCCGGCCCAAGCGATCGCGTTGGCGGAAATGCTGGTCGATGATGAAACGATTGGTCAGCCCCAAGCCCGGCGCCAACCGCACGCTGCCGCCGCGCGGCGAACTGCCTTCCTTGCCGGACGCAATCATGTGCTCGGACAGGATGCTGGCGCCGGCGCTGGTACCGGCCACGTGCACGCCGCGTGCATTTGCGGTGCGGATGATCTTTGCCGCACGGGTGCCGCCAAGGATCGTGGAGATCCGCAGCTGGTTGCCACCGGTGAAAAATACGCCCGTTGCGTTTTCTAGCGCTTCCAGCGCCGTCGGCTGCTCGCAGTCCTCGCGCGTATTCAACTCAAGGCTGGTTGCACTGCCGGCTTCCAGTCGATCGAACAGTTCCACGTAGCGCTGGCCGGTCGTCGCCAGCCGGCTGGCGGTGGGAATGATCGCGATGCGCGCATCGCGGCCGCCGCACAACTGCACGAAGCGCTTGAGGATCCGGCGCCGGCTTTCCTTTTCCTCGGCGCCGCCGATGGGAATGATCCAGCCCCGCTGCTCACCGTCGGGGATCCTGCTTGGACACATGCGTGAAGGCTCCAGCCCGCTTTTTGATTAACGTTCGAACATACCACGCCGCACGACTTCTCCAGCCGCCACGTGTGGCACGCCGCCAAGCCATGCGTGATGGACCGCACCGTTCGCGTCCAGCGCGACCAGATCGGCGTCGGCGCCGACGGCGACCTGTCCCTTCCCTGCTAGCCGCAACAGGTTGGCGGGATTGCTGGTGAAGGCCGGCAACGCGCGTTCCAGCGACAGGCCGGCTGCCAACAATTCGTTCAAGGTGTCGAGCAAGGCGCCGGAATGGCCGATGTCCATGCCGCAGACCCGGCCATCGCCATCGAAACACGGCAGGCAACCGCCGGCATCGGAACTGATGCTGACCTTTTCCGGCGGGGCGCCACTGTCGAGATAGCGCATCAACGCCTCGGCGGCGGGCCATGCGTCCTCGCCTTCTGCAACCGGAAACGCAGTTATGTCCACATGGCAACCGCGCTTCGCCAGCGCAATGGCTTCCTCGAACAAGGCCTTCCTGCGATTCACATGGGTCGGCTGGAACACCCGTGGCGGCAATTCGCTGGTATCGAGTGCCTGCCGCACCAGCTCCAGCCCGCGTGCACCATCGCCCAAGTGCAGGTGGACGATGCCGGCCTTGCCGGTCATCAGGCCGGCGACGTGCGCCTCCGAGGCCAAACGCAGCAATTCGTCCAAGGTCGGCTGGCTGGAGCGATGGTCGCTGATCGCCAGCTCACCGATGCCGATCAAAGGTTCGGCGAACACAATGTCGCCGCGCACGCTTCCGGTCAGGGTGGTCGGCGGCACGTGGTAGCCACCGCAATAGCCCCACGCGCTCATGCCCTGTTCGCGCAATGCGTATATGTGGGACAGCAGTTCCGCGGTGCTGCGGGAGACATCATCGGTGCCCAACAACCCCACCACCGAGGTCACCCCGGCCGTGGTGTAGCGCGACAGCAGCGGCGCCGGCACGCGGCTCGCAAAGCCTGCCTCGCCACCGCCGCCACTGACATGCACATGGCCGTCGATGAAGCCCGGGATCAGGCGGCGACCTTCCAGGTCGACGTGTTCGACGCCAAGCGTGTCGGGCAGTGCAGGCAATGCCGCGCCCATCCACAGCACTTTGCCGCCACCCAGCAACAGGTGGCGTAGGCCCAGGGCCTCGGGCGCGAAGACATCGGCGTTACGGATCAGCAGCAGGGAAGCCATCATTACGGCAGCGTGCGATGCAGCCCGGGGAAGCGTCAAGCGCCACCCAGCTGGCGGGTTACGGCCACGAATTCGTCGAGCTTGGCCCGCGCGGCGCCGGACGCGATGGTCTTGCGTGCCAGCTCGATGCCATGGGCGATGCTGTCGGCCACGCCACTGACATACAGGGCCGCACCGGCGTTGTAGGCCACGATCTTGCGTGGCAGCCCATCGTGGTTGTCCAGTGCCTCCAGCAGCATCGCCATCGACTGTTCCGCATCGGCGACACGCAGGTTGCGGCTGTGCGCCATCGGGATGCCGAAGTCCTCGGGATGCAATTCGTATTCGCGCACCTTGCCATCGCGCAGCTCACCGACCAGGGTGCCAGCGCCCAGCGACAGTTCGTCCATGCCGTCGCGGCCCCAGACCACCAGTGCACGTTCGGCGCCAAGCTCTTGCAATACGCGCACCTGGATGCCGACCAGGTCCGGATGGAACACGCCCATCAGGATGTTCGGCGCGCCCGCCGGGTTGGTCAGCGGGCCGAGGATGTTGAACAGCGTGCGCACGCCCATTTCCTTGCGTACCGGCGCCACCACCTTCATCGCCGGGTGATGCACCGGCGCGAACATGAAGCCGATCCCGCATCGGGCGATGCAGGCGGACACCTGCTCTGGCTGCAATTCGATATTCGCGCCCAACGCTTCCAGCACGTCGGCGCTACCAGACTTCGACGACACGCTGCGGTTGCCGTGCTTGGCCACTTTCGCGCCAGCCGCCGAGGCCACGAACATCGACGCGGTGGAGATATTGAAGGTATGTGAGCCATCACCACCGGTACCGACGATGTCGACCAAGTGTGTGCGATCGGCGACATCCACAGGCCGTGAGAATTCGCGCAGCACACTGGCCGCCGCAGCGATCTCGTCGACGGTTTCCTTCTTGACCCGCAAGCCAGTCAGGATCGCCGCGGTCATGGTCGGACTGACTTCGCCGCGCATGATCTGGCGCATCAACTCGACCATTTCGTCGAAGAAGATTTCGCGATGCTCGATCGCGCGTTGCAGGGCGTCTTGTGGGGTCATCGCGCTCTCAACTTTCCAGGAAATTCTTCAGCAGCGCATGCCCGTGCTGGGTGAGGATCGACTCCGGATGGAACTGCACGCCTTGCACCGGATAGTCGCGATGGCGCAGGCCCATGATTTCCTCCATCGAACCGTCGTCGTTCTCGGTCCATGCGGTGACTTCCAGGCAATCCGGCAACGTGGTCTTGTCCACCACCAGCGAGTGGTAGCGGGTGGCTTCGTAAGCATCCGGCAGGCCAGCGAACACGCCCTTGCCCTCGTGGCGGATGCGCGAGGTCTTGCCGTGCATGATCTTGCCGGCACGGATCACGTCGCCGCCATACACCTGGCCCATCGCCTGATGGCCGAGGCAGACACCGAGGATCGGGATGGTCGGACCCAAGCGTTCGATGAGATCCATCGACACACCCGCATCGTTCGGGGTGCGCGGTCCAGGCGAAATCACGATGCGCTGGGGCGCAAGTTTTTCGATCTCGTCGACGGTCAATGCGTCATTGCGCTCCACCCGCACCTCCGCACCCAGCGTTTGCAGGTACTGCACGAGGTTGAAGGTGAAGCTGTCGTAGTTGTCCAGCATCAGGAGCATGGGTGCACTCAATCGACGAGGGTGTAGATGATGTAGACGTTTTGATCCAGTTGGACCGTGCCCTTGCTCAACACCACAGGTGGCGCATTCGCACGGGCCATTGAACCTGTGACTGTCACTGAATCAAGCGAATACGAATCGCTGGATTCGACATACCTGACGTTGAAGCCTTGGTTGGAAATGTTGTGGACCGTGCCAAGCCGCTTGCCGATTGCCTTGGCCATGATCTCTGCAGTAGTTCGCGCACCCTGCTCACGCAAGCGGTGCAAGATGCGCGAA
>JBKJOY010000060.1:0-2648 GCA_046595415.1 Thermomonas sp. | reverse complement strand
CGGGGTGAAGATCTTCGCACTGGAAGACACACTCGGCATCGCGCCGTTGCAGTGGAGCCTGTTCGGCCAGACTGGCTCGCTCAACTTCACTGCCGGCACCCTGCTGTGGCCGATCGTGTTCATCATGACCGACACGGTCAACGAGTATTTCGGTGAGCGCGGCGTGCGCATGATCAGCTGGTTGGCCGCCGGACTGATCGCTTATGGCTTCGTATTCGCGTTCATCGCGATCCATCTTGCGCCGGCTTCGTGGTGGGTCGGGGTGGCCAGGGAACAAGGCGTGCCGGATTACCAACTCGCCTTCGCAGCCGTGTTCGGGCAAGGCCTGTGGACGATCTGGGGATCGCTGATCGCGTTCCTGATCGGCCAGCTGATCGACGTGCGCGTGTTCCACCGCATCCGCCGCGCCACCGGCGAACGCCATGCGTGGCTGCGTGCTACCGGCTCCACCGCGGTATCGCAGCTGATCGACAGTTTCGTCGTGCTGTACATCGCTTTCGTGCTTGGTCCGCAACATTGGCCGACGTCGCTGTTCCTGGCCGTCGGCACGCTCAACTATGCGTACAAGATGCTTGCGGCAATCGCGCTGATCCCGCTGCTGTATCTCGCGCGGGTCGGCATCCATGCCTATCTCGGGCGCGCGCGTGCGGATGAATTGCGTGAGCACGCCGCCGAAGGCTGATCTACACATGACCCATCGCGCAAAAAAAAGGGCCGGCAATGCCGACCCTTTTTTGCTCACTGGCGCGACGCTTAAGAAGCAGCGCGTGTGCCGCGTTTGCCGGCGTAGGCAGCCTGACCGGTCGGGCGGTGTTGCTTCGGGCCGGCATGGCCGGGGCGAGCCGCCGGACGTGCATGCGGACGCGGGGCAGCACCTGGACGACCGGGCGCGCGCTGGCCACCACCGCCACTGCCGTGCTTCGGGATCGGCGTATCCAGGCGAATCGGCTTGCTCGGCGCAAAGCCCGGCACCACGTCCATCACCAGCTCGACTTTCAGCAGGCGTTGGATCTGGCGCAACAAGCCACCTTCTTCCGGCGATACCAGCGACAGCGCCTGTCCCTGCTGGCCGTTGCGGCCAGTACGACCGATACGGTGCACGTAATCCTCGGCCACCATCGGTAGGTCGTGGTTGATCACCAGCGGCAGGTCAGGAATGTCCAGACCACGCGCGGCAACGTCGGTGGCGACCATGATCCGCGCCTTGCCCGACTTGAAGTCACGCAGGGCTTTCTGGCGTGCGGCCTGGCTCTTGTTGCCGTGGATCGCGACCGCCGGCAGACCGGCTTCTTCCAACTGTTCGGCCAAGCGATTGCAGCCGTGCTTGGTCTTGCCGAAGATCAACACCTGGTCGGTGTGGCGCTCTGACAGGATCTTGATCAGCAGATCACGCTTGCGCGAGCCGTCGACCGGATGCGCGGTGTGGGCGATGGTCTGCGCAATCATGTTCTGAGTCGCGACCTGCACCTGCTGCGGGTTGTTCATGAACTCAAGAGCGAGTGCCTTGATCTGCGCCTCGAACGTAGCCGAGAACAACAGCGTCTGGCGGTGCTTCGGCAGGCGGTTGATGACGCGCTTGATCGCGGGCAGGAAGCCCATGTCGAGCATGCGGTCGGCTTCGTCCAGGATCAGCACTTCAACGCTGTCCAGCTTGACGCTGCCACGATCCAGGTGGTCGATCAGGCGGCCCGGGCAAGCCACCAGCACGTCCACGCCACGACGCAACTGGTCGATCTGCGGCTGCATGCCGACGCCGCCAAACAACGTGGTCACGTTGAGTTTCAGATGGCGGCCGTAAGTCTTGAAGCTTTCGGCAACCTGCACCGCCAGCTCGCGGGTCGGCACCAGCACCAGCGCGCGCGGCTTGCGCGGGCCAGCAGGCGGGGTGACCTTGGACAGGCGGGTCAACACCGGCAGCGCGAACGCCGCGGTCTTGCCGGTACCGGTCTGGGCGCCGCCCAGCACGTCATGGCCGGCCAGCACCAGCGGAATCGCTTCGGCCTGAATCGGGGTCGGGGTGTTGTAATTGTTTTCGGCAAGCGCGCGCAGCAACGCGGGCGCAAGCCCGAGGGTTTCAAACGACATTAGAGATGACTCCGGTGTAATTCCCACGCGCATGGCGTGGACGAACCCGAGCGTTTCCCTGTAACCGCGCTGCGAGTCGACGATGGCACGACACCGAAACTTCGGAGCCGTGTCTGCGCGACGAAAGGCGTGTGGAAGAAGCTGGCCGCCGGAGCGGCAGGCGTGACCGGGAAAACGATCAGCCGTGCGCAGAATGAGGCGGATCATACGCGAAGAAAGATGAATGCGCACCTTTGGGATGGAAATCCCAGACGCAAGGGGTTTTTCGAGCGGCGTCCACATGCCACCCTAGCGGCCCGTCAGAACCGGAGCCCGACATGAAACCAGAAGCCCGCCTCGCGCAAATGCTGATGGCCAGCCTATTCCTGGTGATGGGTGGCTATCGCCTGTGGCAGGGGATGCATGGCGCTCCGATCGCCAACGGCACCCTGGTCTTGAGTGCGGTCGAGTTCCTGCTCGGCCTGCTGCTGGTGTCGGCTTGGCGACTGCGCATGGTCTCGTTGCTCGCCGCGGCGATGTTGGTGGTCGACGCGGTGATGCTGCATCCCTTCTGGAAATTCGGC